>NZ_JADEWA010000772.1:0-1041 GCF_015207865.1 Dolichospermum sp. LEGE 00246 | reverse complement strand
CTTATTAAGAAATCAAAGGGAATATCAAGAGCGAAAAATCAATACTGAAAGTGAATTAATAACAGCAGAGGTAAATATTCAAAAAGAATTAGTAGATTTAGAAAAAGCAAAAGCTGATTTAGATTTCGCAAAGTCGGATAGAGATCGTTATAAGCAGTTATCCAAAATTGGTGCAATTGGTAACAGAGAATTTGAGCAAAAACAGCTAGTTGTGCAACAGACAACCTTAACACTACAATCTGCAAAAAAAGCTGTTGATCTTGCTAAAATCAAAATTAAATCAACTCAAGCCGCGATTAATCCAACTACAGCAATGGTAAAAATGGCACAAGAACGGATTGCTCAAGAAACTGCTAGAGGTGAAGCAAATATAGCGGCTCTAAACAAAGAAAGAGAAGGCTTAATTCAGCGATTGGTAGAAATACAAACTCAAATAAAACAATCACAAAAAGAACTTCAACAAGTCGAAACCCAGCGGAGAAGTAGTGTAATTCTTGCCACGAGTAATGGGATTATATTTAAACTAAATTTACGAAACTCTGGTCAATTTGTCCGCCCTGGTGAATCTATTGCTGAGGTTGTCCCTGATAGTGCTTCTTTAGTAATTAAAGCCATAATTCCTACTGCGGAAATCAACAAAATTGCCATTAGTCAAAAAGTTCAACTTCGTGTTGATGCTTGTCCCTATCCTGATTATGGAATTGCTAATGGGACTGTTAAAACCATTTCTCCAGACGCAATTACACCTCAGAATAAAGATACAACTACGACAAATTCTCCTGGTATTAGCTACTTTGAAGCCACAATTCAGCCCGAAGGCAATTCATTTGGAATTAATGGTCATAAATGTCTGCTACAATCAGGAATGAACGCTACAGCCGATATTATTTCTAGAGAAGAAACAGCATTGCAATTTATGTTGAGAAAAGCTAGACTAATTACTGATTTATAAGTAGCTAAATAGCCGAAAAACTTAAATTAATTAGCAGGTGTTTGAAAAGTCATGATTGCTGGATAAAATATTTTACCCCTCCCTAACCC
>NZ_JADEWA010000139.1:0-11471 GCF_015207865.1 Dolichospermum sp. LEGE 00246 | reverse complement strand
ACTTAATTTAACTTAACTAGGACTACAATTTGTGATGAGTGAAAGTTATTTTTTGTTGTGTTTTCCTCTTTTTACTAATTTTGATCAAAATGGTAACAAAGCACTCTAGAACTCTCCAATACCTTGATAAACAAGGGTTTGAATGGGGGTTACTTCAGGTTTAAAGTTTATTAACTTCCAATTTCAGATTTTTTGTACTAAAGTGAATGTAACCAGGTTATCTATATTTTTACAAGATGACAAAGTAATGGTTCAACCTGATAACATAAGGAATGCGGTTGAGGAAAACCTCTCAACGTTTCACTCTATTGATCTAAATAGCATAAATCAATATTGCCAAAACAATCCTGTTGGCAAAATGTTACCTGATGCCTTTTACATTCATATTTTAGCCTTACATACTCTTGACCCTTGGCTTCAGGAATATGAAAGCCGCGCCCGTACTTGTAGTGAGCGAAGTCGAACTAGTGTCTTACCTAAAGTCCAGTCGGCAACTCTGGTCAAGTTTAGTACAAACAAACCCAAGATTTCCTATTTATTCTATCCTGATTTTGATACTGATCCTCATCCGGCTTTACAAGCTAGTATTCAGGTTGACTTAGAAACTCTAGAAGTTGGTTATCGGGATTACAGCGATTCGGAAAATCCCCCCATTCTACACCGCAAAGAAACTTTTGTGACTCCAGAATATCCCCTCTATGAAGAGTTTGCAGCTTTAACTCGCGCTCAAGTTGCTTTAGGTTTACTTAATCATCCTAAAGGAATTGGCACTAAGTTGGGTTGGGAACAACGGTTACAAGTTTTTGGGGTGGAAGTGCAAGGACATTGCTTAATTAAACGGGAAAGCAGTTCCATAAGTACAAATATAGTTCCCAAAATAGAGCGTCACAAAGCCGCAATTATTCGCCCTGATTTATCTCGTCCTGTGCGGTTAGCTTTGGAATTGAGCTTATTTAGTCCAGAAACCACCTTTTTTGATTATGGTTGTGGACATGGTGGCGATGTTACCCGTATTGCTGAACAGGGTTATACAAGTTGTGGCTGGGACCCCTATTACTCTACGCATACGCCTAGAGTAGCTGCGGACATTGTGAATATTGGTTTTGTGATTAATGTCATTGAACACCAAAGCGAGCGCCGGGAAGCCCTAATCCAAGCTTGGGAACTGACTCAAAAAGTCCTGCTGGTAGCCGCCCAAGTGTTGATATCTGATATTAAGCGGGGTGTAATTGCTTATGGCGATGGCATCATCACTAATCGCAACACATTTCAGAAATATTATGAACAAGAAGAATTAAAAATTTACATTGACCAAGTATTAGGCGTTGACGCAATTCCTGTGGCTTTGGGGGTTTATTTTGTGTTTCGAGATGAAGCTGAAGCTGAGTTATTCCGTGCTTCTCGCTTCCGTTCCCGCGCGACTACTCCCAGAATCCGTCTTTGTGTAAAAAGGTTTGAGGAACATCAGGAATTATTGACACCGCTGATGACTTTTCTGACGGAACGGGGAAGAATGCCTATTAAGGGAGAATTACCTCAAGAATCAGCAATTGTTCAGGAATTTGGGAGTTTACGCCGGGCGTTTAATATCATTATACAGGCAACTGACTCGGAAGAATGGCAAGCGATCGCTGACAAACGCCGTCAAGATTTAATGGTTTATTTAGCACTGTGTAATTTTAGCCGTCGTCCCCGATTAGGACAATTAGCACCAGCAGTACAAGAGGACATCCTGGGTTTATATAGTAGTTATAAACAAGCCTGTTTAGATGCTGACCAAATGTTACACAGTCTGGGAAATACAGAACTAATTATTAAACGTTGTCAGGAAAGCAAAGTCGGGAAAAAATTACCTAATTCCCTTTGGGTTCACATTTCTGCATTACAAGCAGTTGACCCCTTATTACGTCTTTATGAAGGTTGTGCTAGTCGCACTATTGGACGGTTAGAAGCAGCTAATGTGATTAAATTTCATCTAAAAACGCCTAAGATATCTTATTTATTTTATCCTGATTTTGATATTAACCCTCATCCCATTTTATCAAAAGTCATGACAATTGATTTGCGAGATTTGCACGTTACTTATCAAGACTATGATCAAGAAGATGACCCACCAATCTTACACCAAATAGAAGCTTTAGTTACTCCCGATTATCCCCAATATGAGAAATTAGTTAAACTAACTTGTCAAGAAGAAGATAGGGGTCTTTTAGATAATTGGCACAGTATTAGTCATGTTTCTGGTTGGGAAAAATGTCTAAAGGAAAATTGTACTGTTATCAATGGTTATAGGTTAGCTTGGGCTAAAGATGCAGATGCTTATAAGTTGAAAGCACTTAAAGCAGCTTTGAGAACTCGACAAAGAAGGAAGAATTTTGCTCACGCAGAGACGCAGAGGCGCAGAGAGGAGGAATAGATGGTTATTTATGTTTGTTTTGCTAGTTTGACCCAATCTGTAATTCCTTTTTTTGTGGGGATTCCTGAGTTATTGAATGTCCAAATATCTCGTTTATGTTGTTGTCCATAACTAATATGGATTGGTTGGTTATAACTGTAAAAGTAGAGGGAATCAAAGGGTATTTTTGTTTGTAATATCCATTCTACTAATTCTGTACTCGGTAAATCTGTAATTAGAAAATCACAAGCAGCACCTAATCTTTCACAGTAGTATTTACCGTTTTTGTTGATTTCATGGCTAATATGTTGGTCAAGATGCGGAGCTACACGCCCATTTTTTTGCCCTGTAATTGGATCTTTTTTCTCTAGATACTTTTTTAAGTCTGGAGAACAAAAACCGTAGGTAAGTCGAAATTTTTCTCTACCAAAATAATCTATCACTGGGTCAATGATAAATTTATTTAAATCCTGTAATGCGGGAATTACTTCTGGTAGATTTTGTGGATAGGGGTTGATATTTTGGGCGTATTTATGATAGGTTTGTGTGCAGGTACAAAATTCTTCTAAGGTTAGATATTTTCCTAGTTTTAAATTATGATTATTCATAAATACTGGATGGCTATGAGACTGGTGATTTCATTGTAAGTAATTGGACAAAAATATTTACAGTCATTGCGAGCGAAGGGAAGCAATCACAACCCTTGCGATTGCTTCATTTCACTTCGTTCCATGTGGCTAACGCAATGACATTGTGTAATTAATTCTGTCTCACTACTTAGCATTTGCTAAACTTCCGTTTTATTAATTGCTGAGGTTTTTAGCCTATTTTCTTATAATTGGACTTACCAAGTTCTAAAAAACTATGAATGTTCAAGAACTTTTAGATAGATATGCCACAGGAGAAAGAAGCTTTAACTGTATTGCTTTACCAGGAGCAAATCTACAAGGAGTCAATTTGGGTGGTGTAGACTTCGGTGGAGCAGATTTGAGAGGAGCAAATCTAACAGAAGCTTCTTTAAGTGGTGCTAATTTGAGTAAGGCAAATCTCAAAGGAGCAACATTAGCAAGAGCGCATTTATCCGAAATTATTCTCTGTGGTGCTGATTTGACTCAAGCTACATTAAAAACTGCTCATCTAAATGAATCAGACCTTAGCGGTGCATTATTGAGTGGCGCTAATTTATGTGATGCTAACTTACACATGGCATCAATTTCCGCCGCAAATTTGCAGGGTGCAAACCTCAGTGGCGCAAAAATGGGAGGTGTGAGAATGTGGAAAGCAGACTTACAAGGTGCAGATTTGAGTGGTGCAGATTTAAGCGAGGCTAATTTATGCGAAGCGAATTTAACAGGCGCTAATTTAGATGATACAGATATGAGTGAAACTTTCTTAACTGGGGCAATTATGCCTGATGGTAGCATTCATAGTTGATTTTTACATCTTAGGTTGGGTTGACGCAAGGAAACCCAAGCAAATCATTAATCCTGTTGGGTTAAGAGTCGCTCAACCCAACCTACATTTCCCTAACCGAACAGTATTGCTTTTGCACTTTATTTAATTCATATTCCTAAGAGGATGTTTGAAAAGTCTCAGAATTAATCGAGATCCCCCCAACCCCCCTTTGTAAGCTCCTCATTATAGTATTTTTGTACTAACAATGTAATTGACAACTCGGAGGTTGTCAAGGGTGATAACTGGATTACTGACATAAAAATTTGCAATTAACTTAAGTACAAAGAAAATAAAAATAAATATATGATTGGTATGATTTATAATATACTAGACTTTGTTATACACTGAAAAAGTTAATGTATACCAGTGAATTAGCTAAATATTCCGCCAGGGCAGATATTGGCCAAACAAGCCGTATTCTCGTAGTCGAAGACGAAGAACTAATTCGGGAAATGTTAGTTGTAGCCTTGGAAGGGGAAGGTTATGATGTAATTGTTGCTAGTGACGGCAGAACAGCGATAGAATATCTGAAAAATTGTGAAGATAATTCTGAAAAACTGCCTTTAGATTTGGTACTGTTAGATTTGATGTTGCCGCAAATTAATGGTCTAGATATTTGCCGTTTTTTGCGTCACCAGGGCAACTCAGTGCCAATCTTGATGTTGAGTGCTAAAGGTAGTGAAACTGACCGAGTGCTGGGCTTGGAGGTAGGTGCTGATGACTATTTGACAAAACCGTTTAGTATGCGAGAATTGGTGGCGCGGTGTCGGGCGTTACTTCGTCGTCAACGTTTAAGTACATTGCCACAAGTTCCGGTTCTCAAGCACAAAGATATAACTTTAAATGCTCAAGAGTGTCGGGTAACGGTACGTGGAGAAGAGGCAAATCTGTCTCCGAAGGAGTTCCGGCTGTTAGAATTATTTATGAGTTATACTCGACGAGTATGGTCACGGGAGCAGTTGTTGGATCAGATATGGGGTCCAGATTTTGTGGGGGATAGCAAAACTGTGGATGTTCATATTCGCTGGTTACGGGAAAAGCTGGAGGAAGATCCTAGTCATCCAGAACATATTGTGACTGTGAGGGGTTTTGGTTACAGATTTGGGTGATTTGTGAAGATAGTTGTTAGTTTTGAATAGTACACCAACTAACGACTTCCATGTTCTTGCTGGGATTTTTTCTGGGTTTAGTTGTCGGCCTTGGTTTTTGGGTTTGGCAACAGGTTCACCTAAACTGGTATTTAGAGCGATTGTTGCAACCGTTAAATTCTCGTTCCCATGAAACCAATAACATTAAGTTGCTGCTAAGACCTCGCTTACGGCATGATATGTCTATGGTGAATAAACAACGACAGGATTTGCAGCAATCATTGTCTATGTATCAGGAATTGCTAGATTTTGCACCTGTGGGATATTTGCAGGTAGATGAGGAAAGTCAACTGCTATGGTGCAATCAGCAAGCGCGAGAAATTTTATATCTTCAAAGGTGGCAGCCAGGACAGGTGCGTTTATTGTTAGAATTAGTGCGGTCTTATGAATTAGATCAGTTAATTGAACAAACTCGTGATTGGCAAAAGCCACAGGTGCAGGAATGGGTTTTTCATCCTGCTTGTGAAGATGCTAGGGAGATGACAGCGGTAAAATCTATGTTTTTGCGGGCTTCTAGTTTACCTCTACCAACGGGACAAGTGGGGGTATTTTTGGAAAATTGCCAATCTGTGCTAGATATGAAGCAAGAACGCGATCGCTCTTTTTCTGATTTAGCCCATGAACTGAGAACACCCCTCACGGCAATTCGTCTGGTAGTGGAAACTCTGCAAACCCGTCTAGAAACACCTTTAGACCGTTGGGTTAATAGGTTAATGCAAGAAGTTGACCGACTGATTAATTTGGTGCAAAGTTGGTTGGAACTGACGCAAATGGAAAATAATCCTACCATGCAGTTAAATTTAGAATCGGTGGAAATGCGATCGCTCATTATCTCAGCATGGGAAACTCTAGAACCCATCGCCCAACGTCAGTCTTTGAGTATTAACTATACTGGACTAGAAAACATCTACATTCAAGCAGATAAATCCCAACTTTATCGAGTATTTGTCAACTTACTAGATAATAGCATTAAATATAGTCCTGCTCAAGCCACTATTGACATTGAAACTAACATAATTTCTACTGATAACGGTCAAATGTTAGAAATCAACATTATTGACTCTGGTATTGGCTTTGCTATTGCCGATTTACCCCACGTATTTGAACGCTTTTATCGGGGAGACAAAGCTCGATATCGTTCACCCGTTGAAGTCAATTCGACAACGGGAATTGCCGGTAGTGGATTAGGTTTAGCCATTGTCCAGCAAATAATTATTGCCCATAATGGTGTAATCAAAGCCATGAACCATCCCGAAACAGGTGGAGCATGGCTTCAACTTCAATTCTCTCAGATCATGACAAATGCACCTAGCCAAGGCTATAGTTAATGAAATATATACACTTTTTATATAACCAGCGTGAAAACTGTATTTGATCCACAAAATCATGAAATACCGCAGATAGAACGCTCTATTAGGCGTTTAGAACGGGATTTATTACGCATGGGTGCTTTAGTAGAACAATCATTTCGTCTTAGTCATCAAGCCTTATTTGCCGGTGACTTAATAGCAGCGGAACAAATACCCAAACTAGATAAAAAAATTGATCGCTTTTATCGGCAAATAGAATCTGACTGCACAACTATTATCATTCGTCAAGCACCTACAGAAAAAGATTTACGATGTTTGAGTGCTTTTATGCAGTTAGTTCGTGACCTAGAACGGATTGGGGATTATGCCAAAGATTTAGCAAAAATTGCCATTAAACTCTTCCCTTATCCTCAACATAGTTCCTTGCCAGAAATTGCCATTATGTCTCAGCACGCCCAAGCAATGTTAGCAACTTGTTTGGTCGCCCTAGCGGATTTGGATGAAACCAGCGGACAAAGAATGAAGCAGCTAGATGATGCTGTAGATAATGCTTATGAGCATCTTTATCAAACCTTTGCCCAACAAGAAAATTTTCCCGGAGTCATTGAACCAATTTTACTGTTAACCTTAGCAATTCGTTGCTTAGAACGCATGGCAGATCACGCAACTAATATTGCCCAACGAGTTACATATATTGTCACAGGTCAGCGATCGTAAATTTGATATTGATCTTTATCAATACGTACCATAAACAGAGTATAAACTCAAATTTACCAGATCATAAATAAATCATAACTTTGTATAAAAATTTTGATATTTAGTTGTTTTAATTGTCATTAATAATGTAGAATCACTATAGAACATTTATGTATAAGTTCCCTTGGGACTTTACCATAAACTGGATTCATTTAGGTGTGTGAGAGACTAAAATTTATGAAGAAAGCTTTTTGGAACATACTCAAAGTTAGCCCTGTTATAGCTTTGAGCTTGCTAACTGGTAATAGTGCCTTTGCTGGTGAAGTTAACGAACAAGTAACAAGTGTTGCTCAGTTATCCCAAGAGTCCAACAGTTTGGGTCAAGTAACATCCGTTTCTCAGTTTTCCGACGTACAACCTACTGATTGGGCGTTTCAAGCTTTACAATCTTTAGTTGAACGTTATGGTTGCGTTGCTGGTTATCCTAACGGTACTTTCCGTGGTAATCGCGCCTTGAGTCGTTATGAATTTGCGGCTGGTTTAAATTCCTGCTTAGACCGCGTTAATGAACTCATTGCTACTGCTACTGCTGACATGGTAAGCAAGCAAGATTTAGCTACTTTACAGCGCTTGCAAGAAGAATATTCTACAGAATTAGCAACCCTTCGCGGTCAAGTAGATGCGTTAGAAGCTCGGACTGGCGAATTAGAAGCTAATCAATTCTCCACCACCACCAAACTATCTGGTGAAGCAATTTTTAGCGTATCCCAAGCTTTTGGGGATAAAGTGGCACTTCCATCTTCTGCTCCTGGTACAACAACTGGTACACCAACAGCATCAACACGAGACGTAGATTCCAAAGCTACTTTCTCTGACCGGGTGCGGTTGACCTTGAACAGCAGTTTCACAGGAACAGACCAATTACAGACTCGATTAAATGCGGGTAATATTTTAGCTAACAACCCAAATGCTGCCGCTACCGCCACTACACCTGCAACATTTGGTACCGGTACTAACATGACCCGTTTGGGTTATGACGGAAATACTAGCAACGCTGTTTCTATAGACAAACTCAACTACGCTTTCAACTTGAGCGACAAAATTCGTGTCAAGATTGATGCTACTGGTGCTGAGTTGAACGAGAACGTCAATGTTTTCAACCCCGACTTTAGAAGCAGTGGTTCAGGTTCTCTATCTCGCTACGGACGTTTTAGCCCTATTTATCGTCAGGCGAATGACGGTGCAGGTATCACTGTTAATGTCACTCCTAATGATAAAATCGCCTTAAGTGGGGCTTATTTTGCTACAGGTAGAGATAATGCAGCTAACCCTGCACCTGGAACTGGACTGTTCGATGGTAATAACACCATGTTTGGTCAGTTGGCTTTCAAACCTAACAAAGCCATCAACATTGGTCTAACTTACGCCCATTCTTATCAATCTGGTACTCCTAACCTATTCTTAGGAACAGGTAGTGCGAGAGCTAATAATCTTGGTCTTGGTGCTACTAAGATTGAATCAAGCAACTACGGTGTGCAAGCTACCCTCCAACCTGCTAAGAACATCACAGTCGGCGGTTGGGGTGGTTATACCGCTGCCAGCACTTTAGCAGGTGCTAGTACCAGTGGAGAAATCTGGTACTGGGCTGGTACTTTGGGTATCAAGGACTTCGGCAAAGAAGGTAATACCTTGGGTTTCATCTTCGGTCAATCACCTAAATTGACTGGTGGTAAAGCTGGTGCCACAAATATTACCAGAGATGCAAACACTTCTTATCATCTAGAAGGTCTGTACAAGATTAAGCTTTCCGACAACATTCTTGTAACTCCTGGTGTGTTGGTAATCTTGAATCCTGAGCATAACGATAAGAACAGCGCTGAATATGTTGGTACTTTACGGACTACCTTCACTTTCTAGAATTAAGTTAGGTTAGCCCTCCCTAACTCTCCTCTTGTGAAGGGGAGGGAACCAGATTTTTCTTGTTTCCCCCCTTCTAAAGGGGAAAGGGAGGTAAAAATGTGGTGAAAATTACGGGATACCACCTTTCAAACAACCTATTGATATTAAAACTGTGTCTGTCACTGAAAAAGCAGCCGGGTATTATAAAGTAGATGCCGAAAACCCTTGAAGATGCGTTCTCCTAAGTCGAACGCATCTGGGCTTCAGACAAGGGATGAAAGCTAGTTGCTTTGCTTTATCCTGCATTGACGTTAATTTGAAAATTTGAGCGTATTCATCTCATCACCTCCCTATCGGGTAGGTGAGGGGCTTCTACTGTTTAAGCTAAAACTCTCTATAGAATCTCCGCGTTTTTAGACCGGAGACTGTCAAAGATATTCTAATTTATGGTAAATCGGTTATAAAATAATAACTATATTCTCAAGACTACCGCATCTCGTTCCTAGTCTCTGACTAGGAATGCAGTTGATGAGGCTCTGCCTCTAATATCATTGAAGGCAGAGCCTTCTAGGATTCATTCCCAGTCAGAGACTGGGAACGAGATAATGAGATGACTTGAGTTCTTTGCGGGATAGAGGTTTTACGTTAAGTTGACACCGATGAAGCTCTTGCTTTACTCCTACACACCTGGGTTTTTAACTAAATATCTGGGCGCTATGAGGCTCTGCCTCTAATATCATTGAAGGCAGAGCCTTCTAGGATTCATTCCCAGTCAGAGACTGGGAACGAGATAACGAGATGACTTGAGTTCTTTGCGGGATAGAGGTTTTACGTTAAGTTGACACCAATTAAGCTCTTGCTTTACTCCTACACACCTGGGTTTTTAACTAAATATCTGGGCGCTATGAACTATGAAGATTAATCTTGCCAATTACTAATACCCAAAACCAGTTAGGATCAAGGAAATCGGAATTGATATTTTCAAGCATCCACTGGAGAGAAGTGTTTATGGATCTGGTTGTACTCCAGAACTGGCTAGATAATGCCTCATTTGCTGTCTTATTCTGTACGATGTTGGTGTATTGGGTGGGGGCAGCCTTTCCGAGTTTATCGGTGACAGCGGCTTTGGGGACGGCTGGAATGGCGATCGCTAATTTGTGTATGGCGACTCTATTAGCAGCAAGATGGATCGAAGCGGGTTATTTTCCCCTGAGTAATCTCTACGAATCTTTATTTTTCCTGACTTGGGGAATTACCGCTGTCCATTTAATTGCCGAAAATAGCAGTCGTAGCCGTTTAGTGGGGGTTGTAACTGCACCTGTAGCCATGGGAATTGCTGCTTTTGCGACTCTGACTTTACCATCAAATATGCAGGTATCAGAGCCTTTAGTTCCAGCTTTAAAATCTAATTGGCTGATGATGCACGTTAGTGTAATGATGTTGAGTTATTCAGCTTTGATGGTGGGTGCATTGTTAGCGATCGCTTTTTTAATTGTTACTCGCGGTCAAAATATCCAATTACAAGGTAGTTCCGTTGGTAATGGCGGTTATCGAAGTAATGGTTATAAATTACTAAAAGCTGGTGAGTTAGTTACATCTACACTCGCTGCGGAAACTAATGGTTTTTCCCTTGTAGAAAGTAACAACAACGGAAATGGGACTGCGGTTTTAGATTTAATCACAAGTACCCCCATTCAAACTGCTGAAATCCTTTCACCTCAACGTCTTAATCTAGCTGAAACCCTCGATAATATCAGCTATCGCATTATTGGTTTAGGCTTTCCTCTCCTCACAATTGGGATTATTGCTGGTGGGGTTTGGGCTAATGAAGCCTGGGGTTCTTACTGGAGTTGGGACCCGAAGGAAACTTGGGCGTTAATTACCTGGTTAGTTTTCGCGGCTTATCTGCATTCTAGAATAACTCGCGGTTGGCAAGGTCGAAAACCGGCAATTTTGGCCGCTGCTGGGTTTGTTGTAGTTTGGATTTGTTATCTGGGTGTGAATCTTTTAGGTAAGGGTTTACATTCTTACGGTTGGTTTTTGTAAGTTCATCTTTAACTATTACGCCGTAACTCCCCCACTGAATTTGGTACTCCAAATCAGTGGCGGGATATAAGGCGGGAAAAACCGAAATCCTTCTCAATCAATCCGAGGCATAAAACAACCACAATCAAAAAACTATTTAAAAGCTAAAAATAGGTATGCCCGTAAACATTTAAGGGTAAGTAGGGATACACAAATAACGTAGTTAAACCTTGGTCAAACAACGTCAGTTGCTTATAATTCGATCTCTGATTGACCTTACTCGTAAGTTTGCTTTTAGGTTCTAGAGTCTGGGGCTTATCCATGCCCGTTTCCGCTTCAGTTTCCACTATTAGGGAATCGGTGAAACTTCTGAGTTCGTTCCAGCAAGATTACTTTTAGTTAGAGTCGAAGGCGGGTAGTCGGGTAAGGTTCAAGCGTCACCGCTCTCCCCTCCCCTAAGAACCGTGCATAAGACTTTCGCACTTACACGGCTCAAGCCTTACTTCAAGCGAGTTGACTTGGTTTTAGAATGTTCCTGTTTGT
>NZ_JADEWA010000771.1:0-1046 GCF_015207865.1 Dolichospermum sp. LEGE 00246 | reverse complement strand
TTAATTGATTAAAGTTTTACTTGAGGAAATTACTTGAGTCATGTTTTAATTATTTTATAATCCAGTGCTATTTAATGAGTATTTACCATATCAGTTTAGACGGTGACGTTTTAAAGGTAGGATTTGGCAGTACCATATCTACGGGGGATAAAATTGTCCGTGATGCAGCTACCAGATTGAATCAAATGATTGTTTCTGGCGAATTACCGGGGGGTTCGCTGATTAAAATCAACGGTCGGACATCGGTGCTGGTGAGTCAGGTATTAGCTGATAAATTATCTATATTGTATGATGCGATCGCTCTGTTTGATCCCAAGATTGGCGATAGGGGGCTGGATAGGTACGTAGTCACCATTAGTAAACATCCTGATTATCAAGTTGGGGATATTTTGGATGTGGTGCAGATACAGCAGCAGTCAAGTATCAAATTAGTGATTTGCGGGTTTGCGAATACAGGAAAGACCTGTTTCCGGGAAGGTCTAAAACAAGCGTTGTTACAGATTCCCAATGCCCCGGAATCCTATTTTATCTCTGGTTGTCCAGATGGGGATGGTTCTTGGTATGGGGAAACGGCACGACGGGACGCAGATTTAGCAAATAGGTTAAAAACGGAGTACAAGGCGGGTTTTACCCCGGAATTTGGACAACTGAAGGCACAGGAAGTCAGGGGGATCAATACACCGATATTTGTATTTGATGTCGGTGGTAAAATTTCCAATGCTAACCGGTTGATTATGGGGGAAGCAACTCATGCGGTGATTTTAGTCAAGGATGAAACTGAGGTTGCAACTTGGGAAGAGTTATGTGAATCGCTGGGTTTGTTGGTAGTGGCTATTATTCACAGTGATTATGAGGGTGTGGAAGATGTGATTTCCCAGGAAACGCCGATTCTTAGAGGAAATGTGCATCGCTTAAAACGTGGGGAGGATGTTTCTGTTCGTTCGATGATTCGGGCTTTGGCTGGGGTTTTGGTGGGTTTAGTTTCAGGAGAATCTAAAAATGGATAAGATGAATTCTGTTAGTATTGCGATCGCTTGGTGTTTAGC
>NZ_JADEWA010000138.1:0-11488 GCF_015207865.1 Dolichospermum sp. LEGE 00246 | reverse complement strand
CAAATATTTATAATCAATAATATGAAGGAAACCTATCTAAAAAATATGAGTAACCAAATCACAATTACTCTACCAGATGACGTTTATCAAAAAGCTGAACACTTTGCACGTCTAGCAAACAGGGATTTAGCCAGCATCTTAGTTGATACTATCCAGTTTTCTATCCCACCTATTAGCCTAGAAGCAACAACCCTTGAACCTGTATCAGCACTTTCTGACCAGCAAGTTTTAGCTTTGACAGAATTACAAATGGAATCTGAAGAAGATATTCGTTTAAGTGAGTTACTAGATAAACAACAAGCTGGTATTGTTACAGAATCAGAACATTCTGAATTGCAAACACTAATGCAAATTTATCAAGAGGGACTATTGCGAAAAGCTACTGCATTAAGTGAAGCTGTCAAACGTGGATTAATAAAAGAGTTAGGTGCGTGAGTTCTAGTCAAATTTCTGAAGAAGTTCGGGTTAAGGTGCGAAACCAGGCTAATCATCAATGTGGTTACTGTCTTAGTCTGCAAAAGTATGTATTGGGTATTTTAGAGATTGATCATATTATTCCCAAAGCCAAAGGTGGGACTGATAACGAAGAAAATTTATGGCTTGCTTGTAGACTATGCAACGGATACAAAGGTACTCAAACTCATGGTCTAGATCAAGTTACTGACAGCAAGGTAAAACTATTTAATCCTCGTCAGCAAACATGGTCATCTCACTTTGCTTGGACTAACAATGGTACACATATCATAGGATTAACTGCCTGTGGTCGTGTTACAGTTTTAGCTTTACAACTTAATAATATCTACGCAGTGACTGTGAGACAAGCCTGGGTTTCTGCTGGTTGGCATCCACCTGAAGACGTTTCTTGAATTTTGTTGTATCTCTCCCAATAAACAAAAAATAATGTTTAAATAAGCGCAAGACAAGCTTGTGGCGAGGTTCACTAGATGAAATTGCGGGAATTATTAGCGGCTGTGGATGGAATTGAGTCTGTAAATGTACCAGATATTGATATTCAAGGACTGAAAACTAATTCTCATACCTGTGGTGTGGGCGATTTGTTTATTGGGATGCCAGGAACTAGGGTAGATGGTGGGGAGTTTTGGTCGGGGGCTTTGGCTGCTGGTGCTGTAGCGGCGATTGTTTCCCCCGAAGCTATGAGGAAAAATCCGCCTACAGCAAACTCTGTGGTCATTAGTGCCGATAATATGACTAAAGCTTGCGCCCAAATAGCTGCGGCTTTTTATGGTTATCCAGGACAAAAATTGAAAATGGTGGGTGTGACGGGGACAAATGGGAAAACTACTACTACTCATTTGATTGAATATTTCTTAACTCAGGCTAATTTACCGACGGCGTTAATAGGTACGCTGTATACGCGCTGGCCTGGTTTTGAGGAGACCGCTGTGAATACTACTCCTTTTTCGGTGGATTTACAGCAACAATTGGCTAAGGCGATGAATGCCGGTTGTGATACTGGGGTGATGGAAGTTAGTTCTCATGCTTTGCACCAGGGTAGGGTTTTGAGTTGTGCTTTTGAGGTGGGGGTGTTTACTAATCTCACCCAAGATCATTTGGACTATCACTTGAATATGGAGGATTATTTTGCGGCGAAGGCGTTGCTATTTAGTCCTAATTATCTCCAAGGACGAGCAATTATCAATGCTGATGATATCTACGGTCAACGAATAATTGCATCTTTGAATCAGGAACAGGTTTGGAGTTATAGCGTTAATGATAGTACGGCTGATTTTTGGATGAGTGATTTAAGTTATCAACCAAATGGTGTCAATGGAATTTTACATACTCCCCAGGGAAATGTAGATTTTAGTTCTCCTTTAGTTGGTCAATATAACTTAGAAAATCTTTTAGCTGCGGTGGGTGCGGTTGTCCATTTGGGGTTAGATTTGCAATTGGTAGCAGGTGCTATTCCTGGGTTTCCCGGTGTTCCTGGACGGATGGAACGGGTGCAAATTAGTTCACAACAGGATATTAGTGTGATTGTGGATTATGCCCATACTCCCGATAGTTTGGAGAATTTGCTCAAGGCGGCTCGGCCGTTTATTCCTGGTAGAATGATATGTGTATTTGGTTGTGGGGGAGACCGCGATCGCACTAAACGCCCGAAAATGGGGAAAATAGCGGCGGAACTCGCAGATATGGCTGTGGTGACATCAGATAATCCTCGCACGGAAAACCCGGAAAAGATATTAGAGGATGTGGTGGCAGGTATTCCTGATCTGGTACAGGCAATGGTGATTAGCGATCGCTCTACCGCCATTCGGACAGCTATTTTACAGGCTCAACCTGGAGACGGTGTATTATTGGCTGGTAAAGGTCACGAAGATTATCAAATTCTCGGTACTGAAAAAATTCACTTTGACGACAGAGAACAAGCACGAGAAGCTTTACAGGAAAGAATAAAAAGCCAAAATTAGGTTCCTTAATTTTTCGTTAGTCCGCGTAGGCGGACTATCCCTACGGGACCAACGTTTATGTAGCCGCGTATCCCTAACGGGAGGCGAAGCCCTTAACGGGTGACAAGGTGACTAAACAGCTTGTTTCATAAGGGATAGAGCCTGAAAGCCACCTTGAAAAAAGAGGTGCTTATTGCCATCATTGAGGTGACAGGTTTAACTGGTACTTTAGGACTCAATAACTTTACAACCACCTTGGTGTAGCTTCTGGTATCCTTTAGGCAAACCACGTTGTAGAGACGGTTCATGAAAAATCTCTACATCAGCATTAAACCATCCTGTAATTGATGAGATATGTGAGGGTAAAGCATGAGCTAAACCCCTACGATATATCGAAGTTCAGGGAGTAGGGGCGCAGGCCCTGCGCCCATTCAGGAGTATGGCTAACGCCACGCTGCGCTATCAGCCAACCCTAAATATCACTAAAATTAATAACATTGCCAGGTTGAACACCACTTTTTTGTCAATTTGTCAATAGGAAATTTTTGCGATCGCTCGAATTAGATCATTTCTGAGCAAATTCATGGCTAAAATTGTTGAGGGAATAGCTATTAATTTTGTAAAGTTTTGTATTAGCCTGGGAAATTAATTTCTGAAACTACTGTCAATAAAGGGTTTGAGACTAACATCTTCTGAAAGATCCAAAATTAACAATAGTAACCCAATTAATATATGGCAGCAGCATATTCACATTCAGATACCTCTAACTTCCAAAGGTAAAAAAATAGTCAACACTTCCCCATTTTGGGGACGTTGACGCACAATTAATTTCCCCCCAATTGCTTGAAATAAATGCTTAGTTGCCGCCATATTTAAACTAATTGCCCCTGTTTCCGGCTGAAACATCAATAATTGACCCAACGACTTCCGAATTGGTGGCGTTATCCGGTAGCCTTGATCTTGACAATCAAACTGAGGAGACAATTGCAACTTTAACTGATCACCAGCAGGAATTACTTGCACCTGAATACAACTACCAGGAGGTAAACTGCGCGTAAAATTCTCGATTAAACCAGTAAGTACCCTATCCAGCATCGCCGGATTACTAACCACCGTCGGTAACTGCTTCGGTAAAACCACATTTAAAGTTAAATTACGCCGAGTTGCCGCCAATTGCCAACGGGGAATACTCTGTTGTAAAACCTCATCCAAACACATCGGCGATAATTGGGAATTAGCAAATTTTGAAGGTTGTGATAAATTCTCTAACTCTGCCGCCTTAAATAATAACTCCATCCGGTCAATTTGCTCAGTACATTCATGATCAATAACCTCCAAACGACCGATAACATTAACAGGCAAATCCTTCCTTTTTAATAGTAACCGCGTCATCATCCTAATAGTCGTTAACGGAGTGCGAACCTCATGGGCAAAAGCTTGGAGCAACTCCACATCCGAACGAGATGGAGATTTTGGCGGTGGAGTAGGTGAATGAAAAGATAATGAAGTATGTGTAACTGGATTACTTTCTGTGGGAATAGTTAACTCTTGCAGTAATAACTGACTAAATTGAATTATGACCTGATAATCTGGGGCAACAACTGGATAATTTTGTACCTTAATATCTAAATCAGTAAACAATTCAGGATTAGTCAAAACCACCCTAGCGCCTATAGATTCCCAAGCTTTTTGGACAACCGCTGATTCAAAAGAAAACAAAAATTCCTTCTTGCCATTTTCATCTTCCGCCAAAACCAAAACTAATCTAAATTTATCTGTAAATATCAAACAAAACTGTTCCGCACCTAGAGGATCAGCCGGCAATAAAGGTAAAATAGATTCTTGAAAAGTAGCAGTATGGAAAGTATTTGTTTCTATATTATTTATATGCTGCGCCACTTCTGACGGCATCATAAATGGCATCAACGCCAAAGGATTAAAAGGTCTAGCTGTAAAAGTTATTGTTTGTAATCGTTGTGCTAGTTCGGGGTGACTAAATAAAGGTGCAGGTGCGGCTAATACCAAACCTTGAGGATCATGAGATGAACTTGTGGCTAAAGTTTTCAACAGCAAGTTCTCCGTAGCTGCCAGACTCACACGCCATTGCTGCTCCGCCTTAGCCGTAGAACACTCAGCGACAGGAGATTGATTTTTAGATAAAACTTCCTTGAGACTCGGCAAAATCCATTCGTACACAGTTTTTAACCTCTTGATTGCTTCAGCAGCTAATGGTGGTTATATTAGACATTTGCACTCTACATCCACGAGATTATCGTCATTGGGGTAAAGATAGAAAGTGGTATAACCGAACCTTCAAGGTGCAATATCCTCTCTTTGTCACCGAATCAGTCACCCATTCCCAATCACCGGTAAACCAATCCCAAAAAAGATGCGGCTGAGTCTTGAGGATAGAGAATATATAGATAGTGGCTACCTGTGAGCATCAAACCGTTAATATTCGATAGCCATGAGTACAATTAAATTGGCTCTTTTCAATAAAAGCGTTTTAATTTAGTTATTGAAAAGTTGTCATTCTATCAGTTATCTGGATGTTTGGTTCATGACTTTTGGTTGTAGAAATTTAATTCTTTTTTAAGATTTGCTCCTGGGAATCACTCACAGTAAACTCCATCACTTCAAGTATTCAACTTTGGAAATCAACATGAAAAAGCTCATTCCTTTTCTAGTTAGTGGCGTTTTAGTAGCTGGCATGGTTGGTTGTCAAGAAGCACCAAAAACAGGTTCAGAAACTACTGGTACTAGCACCGCAACCCCCGTTGTTCCAGCCAAACCTGCTTCTGATACCACAAGAATTATAGATAATTCTACCGCAACTCCTACCGCAACTCCCACTACAACTCCCACTACAACTTCTAAATCCACAACCGACTTAAAAACTGAAATTAGCAAAAAACTGAAAACAGTTCTACCCGGAAACAAGTTAGAAATAACTAACAAAGACGGTGAAATTATCCTCAAAGGAACAGCAACTTCTCAAAAAGAAATCACACAGGCTGAAACTTTCATTAAAGCAATACCTGGCGTGAAAAGTGTCAAGTTAGAAGCTATTGTAAAGACCGAGAAAAAACCCTAGCACCGCAGGGCGGAAGTCAAAGGTCAAAGGTCAAAACGAATATATAATGATCTTTCCAGCGATTTGGAATGGTCTGTTTATTTCCGCCGACCTGTACTAGTTACTTGACTTCATACCACCCTCACCTACCTGCAAGGTGATGAAATTGCTCTGTAGGGGCGGGGAACCCCCGTCCTCAATTATTTTGGGCGTTGCTGATTTTAGGGATGAAAATAATTTTGCACACGTTCAAGACTCTTGTAGAGACGTTCCATGGAACGTCTCTACCTTCAAAAATCATACGCCAATTCAGCAACGCCTTATTTTGCTTAACTTAACATTAATCTAATCCCATAACTTGCCGATAATGAGGTGTTAATTTATCTACATTAACTGATTTAGGTTGTGTTTCCCAGTGACTTCGGTTAAATAATTCTTGTCGTAGTTCATCAATATTAATTGTAGTAATTTTTCCATTACTAATAATTTGCTTACCATTTACCCAAGCACTACTAACAACATTAACAGGACGACCTAAAACTAATAAACCAATAGGATCTGTGCGGGGAAGTAATGATAAATTATTGAGATCATATAAAACTAAATCAGCTTTTTTACCAACAGTAAGAGAACCAAGTTCCTCTTCTACATTTAAACCTTTTGCACCCCCTAAAGATGCCATTTTTACAGCTTGACGGGGTGTAATCCAGTATTGATAATCTGGTTCTGTAAGATTATGTAGAATCGAACCAATTTTAATAGCTTCCAACAAGTCTTGGGAGTCATTGCTAGAAGCACCATCACAGCCAAAGGTGACATTAACCCCCGCTTGAATATATTTGATAATTGGGGCAATACCACTGCCTAAACGGAGGTTACTTAAAGGATTGTGGACGACTGTAGATTGTGTTTGGGCAAGAATATTAATATCAGATTCCTTCAACCATACACAATGTGCTAAAGTTGTGCAACTGTTCAAAAAACCAAGTCGTTGTAAATGGGCAACCGCAGTACAACCATACTTTTCTTTAGCCAGGGTTTCCTGGGCTTTGGTTTCTAATAAATGGGTATGACGGCAAAGATCATACTTGTTACTTAATGAAATACATCCTGTAAATAAATCATCGCTGCATAATTGAATTCCCGTCGGGGCAACTAAAATATTAATTCCTACCTCTGGTTGATGAAATTGTTTTATTGCTGTTTCAATAATTGCTAAAGTTTCCCCAGAAGAACGAAAATAAGGTTCATGATTTGCCTGTGATTCTCCATTAGGTATGCCCATACTCAAAGATTCATCTTGAATTAGAGGGGCAATAAAAGCCCGGATACCTACCTCTTGATAAGCGCGAACTGCTGTAGCAATAGTTTCTAATTCTTCTCCAGGAATTAATACTAAATGATCTACTACACTTGTTCCCC
The DNA here is from genome assembly GCF_015207865.1 of Dolichospermum sp. LEGE 00246. NCBI lineage: Bacteria > Bacillati > Cyanobacteriota > Cyanophyceae > Nostocales > Aphanizomenonaceae > Dolichospermum > Dolichospermum sp. LEGE 00246. The sequence goes on along the minus strand of NZ_JADEWA010000138.1, from coordinate 4,579 downwards.
CAGAAAGTAAAGTTTCTACTGCCGTTCCCAAAGCACTAAGATAAACTTGTTCTGTATTTAAAGGAGTAAAATCATATAAATGTGCTAACCATAATTCAAGAGGTAAAGGGGGAATTACTCCTCGTTGCCACATTTCCGAAGAATGGGTATGGGCATTAAAAAAACCAGGAAGCAGCAGTTTGTTCTCTCCATTAATTTCTGTGCCAATTATTTCTAAATTAGGGGTAATAGCGGTGATTCTACCATCTATAACCTGTACGTCTGTAGTTACGTAACTATCGGCAACGCTAATTAAAGTATTCTTAATTGTAAAGTTCATGATTTTAATCTTAATTAAGTAATTGATCTATTAGCCTAATTTTAAGCTACAACGTAAAAAACGATATCGAGAATTGGCATTTATGAATCTACCCACTCAGAAATTAGGATTTGCACCCAATAACTGGCAAGTAAATCAGACATTTGCAGATATTACTCGTCCTCAAAAGACTCCACGACCAGCCATTTTAGCCACAGAAACTAAAACTCTGCGTTGCGACTTATCCAAAGCTGCTATCATTGTCATTGATATGCAAAATGATTTTTGTCATCCTGATGGTTGGTTAGCACACATTGGTGTAGATGTTAACCCTGCCCGTCAACCGATTGCCCCCCTACAACAATTGTTACCACAACTGCGGACTGCTGATATACCTATAATTTGGCTAAATTGGGGAAATCGTCCAGATTTACTAAATATCAGCGCTGGTTTATTGCACGTATACAACCCCACAGGGGCAGGAGTCGGATTAGGTGATCCCCTTCCCAGCAACGGTTCTCAGGTACTAATGCAGGGCAGTTGGGCTGCTGCTGTGGTGGAAGAACTAGAACAGCTACCAGAAGATATCCGGGTTGATAAGTATCGTATGAGTGGATTTTGGGATACACCGTTAGACAGTATTTTACGAAATTTGGGTATAACTACACTATTCTTTGCTGGTGTAAATGCTGATCAATGTGTTTTATCAACTTTGTGTGATGCCAATTTTTTAGGATATGACTGTATTTTAGTCAAAGATTGTACCGCGACAACTTCACCGGAATATTGTTGGTTAGCAACTTTATATAATGTCCAACAATGTTTCGGTTTTGTAACAGATTCTTCTGCAATTGTAACCGCAATTCATCATTAATTTAATGGTCGTAAAAATACCAATTACCCATTACCCATTACCCATTACCAATTACCCATTACCCATTACCAATATGTACGATACTCGTTGTGTAATTCCCATTATTAAATCTCCCAAAGATTATCAAGCATATCGGATTAGTCCCTATGACTCTAACCGATTAGCAATTATCTTTGATTCTGCAAGTGCAAATACTTCTTTAACTTGTTGTATAGAAATCTTTGATGTCGCTGGAGAAACACCACCAAATCGGCATCAATGGGCTGTAGAAATGTTTTTTATCCTCAAAGGAGAAGGCATCGCAATTTGTGACGGGAAAACGGTAAATATCAAAGCTGGAGATAGTTTATTAGTACCACCAACAGGGACGCATTTAATTAAAAATACTGGTGAAAACCGTCTTTATGCCTTAACCATTATGGTTCCCAATGAGGATTTTTCGGAACTAATTCGTAGTGGTATTCCCGTAGAATTAGATGCTGAAGATATGACTATTCTGGGAAGATTAGATTCTTTGAAGTTTTTTTAGATTACAAAAAAAGGGACCAGGTAAGAAAATAGGCGTTGGATAATGGCGGTATGAGAGGTTGTTTGAAAAGTATTAGATGAAACTGATAATCTCCAGAAACCTAACCCCCCTTCCCTACCTTTTTCAAACATCCTCTGAAAATCAAAAATTCCCTTTCTCAAACTCTTACTCTTTGCGCTTCTGCGTCTCTGCGTGAGAAAAATTCATACTTTCATTCAGCAACGCCAGAAAATCAAAGTTTTTGCTGAGGTTATTTACACTCCTCAACTCTAATTCTTTTCCACAATACCACCGTTATCTATGGCACTATAAGTATCATTGTTGACTAAACCCAACCAAGGATCAGAACTGGGAGTTAAAAATAATTCAGCATAAACTTTTTCATTCAACTGATTAATATTTGATGTTTGATTTTCTGCTAAAAACCATTGATGAATTTGTCTGTGTAGCAGATATTCGTTTTTGACAGTATCTAAAGCCATGACGGTTTCAAAATTACGAATTACTCTGGATAAATTATTTTTATCTGTTGTATTTGGTAACTTTTTATCTTCAATTAAAGTTATACTATTTTTATCCAGTCTAGCATCGTTTTGATATAGCCTAGATAATTCATTCCAAGTTGCTTGGTTAAGAATTTCTGAAGAAGTTTCTGCTGGTTCTGGTTGAATAGAATTCAGAATTGGTCTTTCAACTACTGCTTTAGAAACTGCTAAGGAACTTGCTAATCTAGCACTAGGAAGTGATGTAGGATTATTTGTGCGAACTAACTGGGGTGGAGATTGAATACCCAATTTAGATAAATCTGTTCTCCATTGGTTTTGAATGTCGTCAAGACGGTGCAGATGGTATTGTTGTAATAATAAATTGTATTTTTCACCATTTTGGTTACTCAAAATTTTGGCGATTACTTCCCCTTGCTGGAGTTGTTTAAGAAAAGCTTTTGGTCCATAAAGTCCGGGAATGGCATCAATGGGACGACCAGAACTATCTAAAATGTAATGAATACTATTACCGGTGATTGTTCTTTCTAATTTGCGTCCGTCACCAAAATCAATTGTGACTTTGGGAACAGGACGAACACTTTGCCAATGCAAGATAAATTTGTCTCTTAATTCTTGGGAAATTTCGGTATTGGGATATAATGCTACTCTAAAAAACCGGCTGTTGGCACAACTAAGGTCTGTATCTAATCTCCCCAATAATCTTAAAGAAAGGATTGGTTTACCACTAAGTTTAGCAGCAGTTTTGGCTTGTTCTAAATCGGTATACCAATATAATTTGGAAGCATAACAATCTCGTTGTTGACACAATTGATCTAAAGCTGTTTTAATTTGTGGTTTTGGTGGAGATGTTAGGTTATTAATATGGGATTTGAGAAATGTTTGTAATCCTGTTTGTCCTTGTGTCCGTAATTTAGTAACTTCTTCAGATAGTTGAGATGTTTGTGATTCTGGGGTTTGAGTATAACCTGCTGGTGAAAAAACAAAACTAGCAAATATTAAAAGAAGTGGGATGTTAAAGTTATTCAATTTCATGTTTTTTGCTCTCTTTTTTATAATTGTGAAAAAAGATTGTGCCAATCAATTATAGTCGGTCTATTTCCTTGATTAACTATTTCAAAAACTTTATTCACAGAACTTTGATAAAATAAACTTTCTACACAAGTTGCAGCTACATCAATGCGGCTGGTATCACCAGAAACTGTGTCTCCTGTTCCGAAAATGATGTTTGATTTACCTCCACTTGTGGCTTTGAGTAAGGTATTGAGATCATAGGATGTATATGGTCCATCGGTTAAACGTCCGGGACGAATAATAGTATAAGGAATTCCCGAATTAATAATGGCTTGTTCTCCTTTTTCTTTAGCGTCAAGTACACCAAAAAGATTCAGAATATTAAACGGAAATTGATGTTTACGCAGAATTCCACAGGAAGAAACAAATACGAAGCGGTTGAGGTTTTTTGGTGCTGCTGATATAAGATTAATTACACCCTGTGTATCAACTTTAGTGGGGGTATTTTTGGCTTTATCTTCTAGGAATCGGGGATTAAATACGGTAATTCCTAATTCGATTATGTTGGGGGTTTGATTAAATTCCCATCTTGCGGAGGGGAAAGCAGTAGTTCCTGTACAACAAATAATGGCGGTAATGTTTGCCATTGCTGCTGTCAATGTGCTGGGTTTACAGATGTCACCAACTGCAATTTCTACTTTGTTATTAAACATTTTTGCGGCTTTTTCGGCATCCCTGGTGAGAATACGAACTGGTAAGCCTTTTTCTAATAGTTTACTAACTACAAGTTGTCCAACTCCACCGGTAGAACCGACAACTAAGATGAGATTTTCACTAGTGTTCATAAATGGAAGACTTCTGGAATAGGGGATATTTAATCTACAATAATTTTGGTTTTACCTTTATGTCCATGAATTAATATAATTTGGGAGCATCCTTGAGTATACCAAGCTGTGGATTTAGGCGCTTTCAACCATTGCATAACTGCAATATTAGCAGAATTTTGACTAATATCTTGATGGAAAAGTTGAAAATAACATCCTATGGCAACTATACCAGTACCGCTGATACCTGTTACATCTTGATCTCTTACTAGTTTAAAGCTTTGTAGATGATAATTATCTCGTGAGTTTTCTCCAAATACTAATGTTCTCCCTCTTTGATTTTGCAGTTGTTGAAAGGATGCCAAAGATGGAAAGGTGATGTAACTGGAATGTGGTAAGATTCGGGCGATAGCTACCTGTCCATCTGGTAAAATAAAACCACCACCTATAATCTGCTGCAATGGTTTTGCTTCAGTTTCAATTAACCAAAATGTTTGCTGAGTTGGTTGCATAAGCATATGTCTCTTATACACACCT
>NZ_JADEWA010000770.1:0-1055 GCF_015207865.1 Dolichospermum sp. LEGE 00246 | reverse complement strand
CTTTCTACAGGTGCTTGTGGACGTTTGGGTTTACCTGCATCTGGCTATCTTTATGGAACTTATGAAAATCCCACAAATGCCGGAGATGGTTATTCAATGGCTTATCATGCAGGAGCAGAATTAAGCAATATCGAATGTTTTCAAATCAACCCATTAATTAAAGATTATAATGGTCCAGCCTGTGCCTATGTTGCAGGTCCTTATGGAGCATATACCGCCAATGCTGAAGGAAACCGCTTCATTAATTGTGATTATTGGAGTGGTCAAATGATGTTAGAGATTTGGAAAGAATTAAACTCTGGTAAAGGACCAATTCAAATGAAAATGACTCATTTGGATGAAGATACAATTTCCGAAATTGAGTCTGTTCTATGGGCAAATGAAAGACCGAGTAGAGAACGTTTTCATGAGGGTAGAGGGGAAAATTACCGCACTCATGGTGTAGAAATGAACATCTCAGAAATAGGATTATGTAGTGGACATAGTGCGTCTGGTGTGTGGGTGAATGAAAAAGCAGAAACTACAGTACCTGGACTCTATGCAGCCGGAGATATGGCCAGTGTTCCTCATAATTATATGATTGGTGCATTTGTCTTTGGTCGGTTAGCAGGAGAAAATGCGATTGATTATATTGAAAATTTGGAACATATAGAAGCTGATACTGATTTTTTAGAGGCTGAAAAAACGAGAATTTATGCGCCATTAAATCAACCTAATGGGATTCCCCATACACAAGTTGAATATAAATTACGCCGACTGGTAAATGATTATTTACAACCACCAAAATCCGGTAATAAAATGGAAATTGGGTTAAATAATTTTGTGCGTTATCATGAAATATTAGCCCAAATGGGAGCGCGTGATCCTCATGAATTGATGCGATGTATGGAAGTACATTTTATCCGCGATTGTGCAGAAATGGCAGCACGAGCATCTTTATATCGTCGGGAAAGTCGTTGGGGTTTATATCATTATCGGTTGGATTATCCAAATAAGAATAATGAAGAGTGGTTTTGTCATGTGAATTTGAAAAAAGATGAAGCAGAAGAAATGAT
>NZ_JADEWA010000137.1:0-11530 GCF_015207865.1 Dolichospermum sp. LEGE 00246 | reverse complement strand
ATATTAATAATCCATGTTTTAATCATAATCTTTTTAATCGACCTCTTAATAATAATCTTTTTAACTTACAAGGAAATTTTGAATACTGTTTAAATGAAAATTTAGATGATGATATGGTGGCTAAAATAGTAGGAATTAGTTTTTTGGGTAGAATAGAATTAGAAAAAAGGTATAAAGATAAACTTATAAATGCTAGTTCATATTATGATATTCATGCCATTTATCAGTCTGAAGACATTGTTCACTTAGATTTAAAAGTTTTTGAGCATAAGATTGTAATTTTAGATGATGAAAATGTGGAAAACATACTAGAAGGAGTATCTATTATACTACATAATTTAATACCTTCTAATGGGGGAGTATATGGGATTATAAATAATATAATATCCGGTAAATCTCCTATTTGGATACACTTTGGAAGTAAGGACTCAAATTTGTCATATACATCAGATTTGTTATCTAAATCTTTAAACTTTAGTCATATTCATTATATCTCCGCAGACCGTTTAGGACCTCAAGAATATTATTTAAAATCTACCATCAACAAGTTTCCCAACGTTGGTGCAAAAGGTGAATTTACAGTTAACTTACTCTATAAAAAAAGAGATGACTTAGTTAATGATAAACTATGTTTAGGTGAAGATGCAAAAACACTAGCTACCCAAACTGAAGAATGGCTTAACGAAATATTGAATGGTGCAAAAGTTGAAGTTCCTAGTTCTGAAAGTAATATACTCGAACTTTTATTTAATACTAGCACATCAAAAGACCGTTTTAGACCAGCTAATGTGGGATTTGGATATAGTTACATTTTACCGATTGTTGTTTCAGGTCTGATTGCTAAACAAGGAGAAATATTAATAGTCGAAAATCCTGAAGCACATTTACATCCAAAAGCACAATCACGACTAGCTAAATTTAAGTCAATTAGAATATTCTTCAGATAACAAAGAACCTCCCAGAGATAAACAAACTATTTTACGAGATACCACAAAATTTAAAAAAACAGCCAATAAATGTCAAGGAAGAGTTATTTACCTTGAATCAAATACAGAACGCTATTGGTATGTAGATAATTTTCATGAGGGTAAAGCCGCTCATTTAGAAGTTTTTGATAAAACAGGTAAAAATCATCTTGGAGAAGCAGACTTAGACGGAAATATTAATTATTCTAAAAGCGATTCAGATAAAACTATAGATGTTTGAATTTTAGCAGTTGCGAAAACAGAAACCAAAATCCTCTACATCCTTTAATCGGTGTAAATCCTGATTCAAACAATTAATTTGGAAATTATAATCTTGATAAATAAAAACCCTATATATATGGGCGCACACTTTCCCACCTATACCATTAGCATACCCAAAACTCGGAACACTGTCAAGCCCCCTAGCTGAAATCACCAAAACTCGTTTAATTATTGATAAAATTCTCAATAATAATGAGAATAGACCCCTAGTAATTGAGAAAGTTCTTTTTTACCAACATCCCATACAAATAACTTATATCTCAATCCTGTTCTGTTCAGGAAATATAGGTTGGGTTGAACATAAGTAGGTTGGCGTTGAAAATTATCGTTATAGCAGGGCAAGAGGGTTTGGGCGATTTTACGTTTCTTTACACAGTTTGGTTTTATTGTGTTCACCTACTTAGTGAAACCCAGCAAATGCTTAGAAATGCTAGGTGACTCTTGACTGGGCGCAGGACCTGCGCCCCTACCTCCTGATTTCCTAAGCTTAATCAGCACTTAAATAAATCTGAACTATAGACAATAGTATCTTAACTTTTGACTGATATTCTCAATTCCATTATCTGCAATTTCCTGTCACCAGATTATCTTTGTTTAAGCTAAATCTGTATAAACAATATGGTACTTACTACAGTCCGCTTTTCCCAGTTTAATGCGTCCCTAAACCGCAACACTGACGGTCAGTTGGTAACTGATTTATCTACCCCTAACAACGCTCAAGCAAAAACAGTTGCCGAAATTATTCAACGCAACAACCCAGATGTATTACTAATTAACGAATTTGACTATTCCCCCGCAGCAGTAAATCTTTTTAGAGAAAATTATCTGCAAATCAGTCAAAACGGGGCGACACCAGTTAACTATTCCTACTCTTATATTGCTCCTTCTAATACTGGGATTGCTTCCGGTTTTGACTTAAATAATAATGCTACAACAGTTACAACTCCAGGCGTAAGCGGATACGGTGATGATGCCTTTGGCTTTGGGAACTTCCCTGGTCAGTATGGAATGTTGTTGCTTTCTAAATATCCTATTGATACAGCCAACATTCGCACCTTCCAAAATTTCCTGTGGAAGGATATGCCAGGAAACTTATTAACAAATGACCCAACTGTAGATAATCCTGCAACTTCAGTAAATGAGAACTTAAACGGTTTTTATTCACCTGAAGAAATTAACGTTCTCCGCTTATCTTCTAAAAATCATTGGGATGTACCAATTACAGTAAATGGGGAAACAGTTCATGTTCTTGTGAGTCACCCCACACCACCTACCTTTGACGGAACTGAAGACCGCAACGGTAAGCGTAATAGTGATGAAATTCGTTTTTGGGCAGATTATATTACCCCAGGCAAAGGTGATTATATCTATGATGATGGGGGTAAAAAAGGTAATCTTGCCGCTGGTTCAAGCTTTGTCATCATGGGTGATCAAAATGCTGACCCCTTAGATGGTGACAGTTATAACAATGCCATTCGCCAACTGTTACTAAATCCCAGTATCAATACAAATGTTATCCCCACCAGTTTAGGCGCTCCTCAACAGGCAACTTTACAAGGTCAGGCAAATAACAATCACAAGGGTAATCCTGCTTTCGACACCGCAGACTTTGCTGATACTGCACCGGGAAATCTGAGAACAGACTATGTACTTCCCTCCTCTGACTTGCAAATTAGTAAATCAGAAGTGTACTGGCCTAGCAATACTGATACAAATTTCCCATTAGTAGGAACTTTTAACCCTAGTCTTCCTGGTGGTTTCCCTAGTTCTGACCATCGGTTAATATATGCAGATGTGCAAGTTGGTGAGACAGAACCTGGAAAAACCGCTGTTAGCGCTGGATTCAAGGGACAAACTATTTTCAATACTGGCTTTATTCCCTCTGGTGCAGCCGGAACAGTAAATGGTCAACAAGTTGCGCTGGGTGGATTGTCCGGTGTAACTTACGATGCGGTAAATAATCGCTATTATGCCATTTCTGACGATCGCTCACAAAATGCCCGTTTTTATACCTTCACTCTTGACCCTGTTACTAATACGGTAACTTTTACCAATGTTGTCCAACTCAAGGATATTAATGGTAATCCTTTTGCAGCTAATAGCTTAGATCCAGAAGGTATTGCTTTAACAAATAATGGGACAGTTTTAATCTCCTCAGAAGGAGAAGTTAGACCAGATTTAGGTGCAAGTCGCGTCACCAATCCCTTCATTAAAGAGTTTAATCTGACTACAGGACAGGAAATTCGTTCTTTAGCAGTACCCAAGAAATTTCTACCAGTTGTCCAAGATACTAACAACAATAATGTTGTTGATACAGGTGATACTCAAACATCAGGGGTGCGTAATAACTTAGCATTTGAAAGCTTAACCATTACTCCTGACCAGAAAACCCTATTCACAGCTACAGAAAGCGCCCTCTTTCAAGATGGTGCAATTTCTACAACTACTACCAGCAGCCGTTCTCGGATTATTCAATACAATTTGGTGACAGGACAACCAGAGAAAGAATATCTGTATATTACCGATCCTATTGCCAAAGCACCTATTGGTGGAACTGCGGCTGATAATGGTTTGGTAGATTTATTAGCAATTGATAATCGTGGGACTTTATTGGCTCTAGAACGCTCCTTTGCTGTTGGACAAGGAAACACGATCAAAATCTATGAAATTAGCCTCCAAGGGGCAACAGACATTAATACAGTTGATTCCTTGAGTAGCCTGACTACATCTCAATTAGCTGCTATCCAACCTGCTCAAAAACGGTTGTTATTAAACCTGGATTCCTTGAGTTTACCTAATAGTGACGGCAATCATCCCACAGGTACAGATAATATTGAAGGTCTGGCATTTGGTCCCAAATTGGCAGATGGTACACAATCCATTATTTTGGTGAGTGATAACAACTTTGGTTCTACCCAATTTACGCAAATCCTCACCTTGAGTGCAGATGTAGTTCCCACTGCTACCCCTATTGTAGAAACCCGTCCCGCGCTTTTAGATGATGGTAGTTTACCATTTAGTCAAAGAGCCGATGCAGATGATCCGGCAATTTATGTTAATTCCACAGATTCTAGCAAAAGCCTAGTTGTAACTAGCGTTAAAAATGGCGGTTTGCGGATTTATGATTTAGCTGGAAACCTGTTGCAAACCATTAATCCTAGCAATCCAGATATTCGTTATAACAACGTTGATTTGCAATATGGATTTACATTAGGTGGTGAGAAAGTTGATATTGCTGTAGCGAGCGATCGCAATAACGATAAACTAGCAATATTCAAAATTAACCCCAACAGTGCTGATGGTAATTATTTAGAAAATATTACCGATAGCAATGCTGCCACAATCTTCCAAAATGTACCTTTCGCTGCCCCTTATTCTGCATCTACTCGCAGTGCTTATGGATTAGCAATCTATCGCAGTCCCGTCACCAACGATTACTATGTCTTTACCAGCCGTCGTCAAACTGGAGATGTCGCTCAATTAAAATTAGTAGACAAAGGCAACGGTAAAATTGGTTATGAGGTAGTTCGTAGCTTCACCATTCCCTCACCAACCACAGCAGGTGCTTCAGCCCAAACAGAAGGCATGGTAGCAGACCAAGAAACAGGATTTCTGTACATTGGTCAAGAAGATGTGGGGATTTGGAAATTTGAAGCTGAACCCAATGGTGGTTCAACAGGTAAATTAATTGAGAAAGTCAAAGCTGAGGGAGGCAAAAACCTCACCAATGATGTTGAAGGCTTAACCATTTATTACGGTAAAAACGGCACAGGCTACCTGTTAGCATCCAGTCAAGGCGATAACACCTTTGCAACATATACCCGTGAAGGCAACAACGACTTTTTAGGCAGATTTGCAGTTGGGAACAATGGCGGAATTGACAGCGTTCAAGAATCCGACGGTGCAGATGTTATTAATCTGCCCTTGGGTCCCAATTTCCCTTATGGTGTATTTATCACTCAAGACGGTGCAAATGACCCCGCCACCATTGTTAGTGGGGAGAATATCAGCAGCAACTTTAAGTTAGTACCTTGGGAAAATATTGTTGCTACCTTACCTCAAGTCCTGAAAATAGATACCACCAGTTACGACCCTCGTAACCCCGTCCCCCAACCACGCTTAACTAATTACGAATTTACCAACTTACCCAAATTAGGAACAACTTCCAAAGGTCAAGATATTTTCTTAGGTGGTTTTTCCGGGTTGTATTTCCAAGGTATTGCGGTAAATGGTAATCTCCAATTTGTCACTCACACCGACAGGGGACCAAATGGCGACCCCACCGGTGCTAATCGTCCCTTCTATTTACCCGATTTTCAACCAGAAATAGTCAGTTTTGAACTCAACAAACAAACAGGTGCAATTAGCATCACCAAGAGAACAGGACTATTTGAGAAAGATGGCACAACCCCATTAACCGGACTTCCCAACCTGCAAGCAGGGGCATTTGGTACAGCCTACACCGATGAAGTTGCGGTTAATTTGGATGGTCAAGTCATAGCTAACAAGGCATTGGGGGCTGATTTAGAGGGGATAGTTATTGCCCCAAATGGGGATTATTGGCTGGTAGATGAATACCGTCCGGCAATTTATAACTTCGATGTGAATGGTAAACTACTTAACCGTTTTATTCCCCAAGGAACAGCCACGGCACCTGAACCAGACGCAGCCGCAGGAACCTTTGGCACAGAGATATTACCAGCAGTTTATGGTCAACGTCGCAATAATCGCGGTTTTGAAGCTGTAGCTTTAGAGGGTAGTAAACTTTACGCCTTTATTCAAAGTGCCATTGATAACCCAGATAATGCTGGTGATACAACATCCAGAAATTCCCGTAATTTGAGAATTTTGGAATTTGACATTATTTCCAAACAAGTTACTGGTGAATATCTCTATTTGCTGGATAATATCACTGCTGCTGGTAACGCCAGAACCGATAAATTAGGTGATGCAGTTTCCTTGGGTAATGGTAAATTTGCCGTTGTCGAAAGGGATGATTTAGGAACAAATGCCTCCAACAAATTGATTTATCAAATTAATTTAGCCGGGGCAACTAATATCAATAAGTCTGCTAATTTCACCTTACCTGCTGGTAAAACCATTGAACAACTCACACCAGCCGAATTAACAACCGCCAATATTACCCCAGTTAGTAAAAGTTTGATTGTTAATGCTGCTCAACTTGGTTATACAGGTGTGGAAAAATTAGAAGGTTTAGCATTAGTTTCACCCAACACCCTAGCATTAATTAATGATAACGACTTCAACGTTACTGGTAATTCACCTTTGGAGAAATTGGGAATTTTAGAACTACCAAATAACATCGCTAGTGTTGATTTAGAATTAAGTCAAACTGTTGATGCCACTCAGCCAGTCATAGGGGGACAAGTAACCTTCAATTTGACCCTTTTTAATCACAGCCCACTTGTGGCTAACGGCATTAAAGTCACAGATTTGTTACCACAACCATTTACCTTCATCTCTGCAACACCACAACAGGGAACTTACAACAATCAAACTGGTGTGTGGGATGTGGGAGAAATTGCTGGTAATGTTACCCGCACCCTGAAACTCACGGCTAAAGTGACTCAAAGTGGGGCATTAACCAACAAGGCAGAAATTACCGCCCAAAATCAACCTGACTTTGATTCTGGTGCTGGTAACAACAACGCCCAAGAAGATGATCAAAGTTCAACTACCCTAAATATTCCTCCTAATATGGTGACAATCAAAGGTTTTGCTTCTTTACCTGCCGATACTTTCGCAGCAGGTCCTGCTGCGGGTGCGACTGTAACTAATCCTACCAATGGACGCACTACCCCCTTCCCTGGTCAACCAGTGCAAGGATTCAGTGGTGTGCAGTTTGCCCCCAACAGTGGTGGTTCTGTCTTTTGGTTCTTAGCAGATAACGGTTTTGGCGCAAAAAATAACAGTGCTGATTTCCTCCTGCGACTTTACCAAGTTGACCCCAATTTTGCGGGTACAGAAAACGCTAATGGTTCTGTAGCGGTTCAAAACTTCATTCAACTCTCTGACCCCAATAAATTAATCCCCTTTGATATTGTCAATAAAAACACAGCCAAACGGGAACTGACCGGGGCTGACTTTGATGTAGAGTCCTTTGTGATTGATGCTAAAGGCGATATTTGGGTCGGTGATGAATTTGGAACTTACCTACTACATTTCAATAGCAATGGTGTATTACTAGATGCCCCCTTCCCTACTCCTAACCCCGTTAAACTAAATACCCTCAACGGTCAAGCACCAATTGTGATCGGACATCGTGGCGCTAGTGGTGAACTGCCAGAACATACCATAGAAGCCTACCGCTTGGCGATTTTACGCGGTGCAGACTTCATTGAACCAGATTTGGTATCTACTAAGGATGGGGTCTTAATTGCCCGTCATGAACCCAATCTCATCAATACCACCGATGTAGCTAGTCGTGCTGAATTTGCTAGTCGGAAAAAGACGGTACTGGTAGATGGTGCGGCTGAAGAAGGTTTCTTTGCTTCAGACTTTACCTTGGCAGAAATTAAAACTCTGCGGGCTGTAATGCCTCAAGGTTTCCGAGATCAGGTATACAACGGTCTTCTCCAAGTTCCTACCCTGGGCGAAATTATTGATTTGGTGAAAGAGGTTGAGGTACAAACTGGTAAGAAAATCGGTATTTACCCTGAAACTAAACACCCCACCTATCACGATAACTTGGGTTTGTCTCTGGAAGAAAAACTGATTGACACCCTCAAAGCCAAAGGATTTACTGATCCCAAACGGATTTTTATTCAGTCCTTTGAAGTCAGCAATCTCAAGGATTTAAACAATACCATCATGCCGACTGCTGGTGTGAATCTGCCCTTAGTGCAATTGCTTGATGCCTACGATGTCGCCAACGATGGCACACTGCTGTATCAAGATGTTAACGCTCGTCCTTATGATTTTGTCGGTAAAGGTGACACCCGCACCTATGGAGATTTATTAACTCCTGCTGGTTTGAAAGAAATTGCCGCCTATGCCGATGGTATTGGACCCTGGAAACGGCAGATTATTTCGGTGAAAACTGTAGACAATAACAATGATGGTAAACCTGACGATCTCAATAACGATGGTGTGATTAACGATGCGGATAAAGTTACCCTAGCACCCACCAGCTTAGTTAGTGATGCCCACAAAGAGGGTTTGGTTGTCCATCCTTACACCTTCCGCAATGAAAGCCGTTCTCTGGCATCAAATTACAATAACAATCCTGAATTAGAGTTTCGTCAATTCATTAATTTAGGTGTAGATGGTTACTTTACTGATTTCCCAGGGACAGGTGATTTAGTCCGCGATCAAATTACGGCGAATCAAGTCAGATCGCCCCAAAATCCCACTGTTTTTTCTACTCCTAAATTTGATACACTCACAGGCAACGCCCCCATTGTCATCGGTCACCGGGGTGCAAGTGGTGAACGTCCAGAACATACCCTAGCTTCCTACAAATTAGCGATCGCTCAAGGTGCAGATTTCGTTGAACCCGATTTAGTGGTAACAAAAGATGGTGTCTTAATTGCCCGTCACGAACCCATGTTAGCAGTCGGTGTTCTCAATACTGATGGCACAATTCAACGAGATACCAATGGTAAGCCAGTTATCAATAGTACCGATACAAGCACGGATGTTTACTTACGTGATAAATTTGCCGATCGCCTGAAAATCAAAAATTTAGATGGTCGCAATGTGGTAGGTTGGTTTGCTGAAGACTTTACCCTAGCAGAAGTCAAGGAACTAAATGCGATTGAACGGATTCCTGCTTTGCGTGGTACTACTTTCGATCAAGATGGATTGAAAGTACCAACCCTGAAAGAAGTCATTGATTTGGTGAAACAAGTCGAACTAGAAACAGGTCGCAAAATCGGTATCTATCCCGAAACCAAACATCCTACTTTCTTTCAACAGCAAGGCATCAATACTAGCCAAATCTTAGCAGACACCCTCAAAGCTGAGAACTTTACCGACCCATCTCGCATCTTCATTCAATCCTTTGAAGTTGCCAACCTCAAGGCGCTGAAAAACACCATCATGCCCACCGCAGGGATTGATATTCCTCTAGTGCAATTGTTTGGCGGTTCAGGTCGTCCTTATGATTTTGTAGTCAGTGGTGATACCCGCACCTATACCGATATTTCTACACCAGCAGGTTTAACAGAAATTGCTACCTACGCCAAAGGAATTGGACCGAATAAACAGCGGATTATTCCTCAGTTGACGGTAGATGCCAATAAGGATGGTACTGCTGATGATCTCAATGGTGATGGTCAAATTAGTGATGGCGATCGCGTTTTAGGCACACCCACAACCCTGATTCAAGATGCCCACAAAGCTGGTTTAATCGTTCACCTCTACACTTTAAGAAATGACGAGTTCTTCCTTCCCGATACTTACAAAAACGACCCCGGTGCAGAGTTCCGTAAGTTCATTGATTTGGGTGTAGATGGTTTCTTTACCGACTTCCCCAAAACCGGGCGACAAGTTCTAGTTAATAATTACCTAGCTGGTACAGGCTATGCCAATCCCAACGGGAATTTAAATACTCCTTACTTCAATAATTCCCCGGAATACTTTGCTCCCAATCAGCCCTACTACGGCGACCTCGTAACAGCCAATTTGAACCGCTCCCAAGGCTTTGAAGGCATGGCATTTAGCCCTGACCGTCAAACCATTTATCCGATGCTGGAAGGAACTGTTGTCGGCGATCCTGCTGGTTCTGTACGGATTTATAAATTCGATGTAGCCAGTGAAAGCTACCAAGGATTAGTAGGACGTTATCAATTAGTAAGTACCAGCAATGCGATCGGTGATTTCACCCCCATCAATAACAACGAGTTCCTAATTATTGAACGGGATAACGGACAAGGTAGTACCGCCCTTTTCAAGAAGATATTCAAAGTTGACTTCAGTAAAATTGATGCCAACGGCTTTGTCTCCAAGGAGGAAGTAGCAGACCTACTCAATATCCAAGATCCAAAGGATCTCAATGGTGATGGTAAAACCACCTACAATATGCCTTTCCAAACCATTGAAGATGTCTTAGTGATTGACAGCAAAACCATTTTAGTTGCCAACGATAACAACTATCCCTTCTCCATTGGTCGTCCTCCAGGAATTGACAACAATGAGATGGTGGTCTTGGAACTAGACAAACCTATTGCCCTTGATTCCCGTTTAGGTCTATCTGCGGCTATAGCAGAAGCTACCCAATATGTTGCCGGAACAACTGGGAAAGATGATTTGTTTGTCAGTGGTGGCACTGATGGCATCAATGACACCATCTTCACTGGCGCAGGTAATGACACTGTTGATACTGTCTTCGGGGCAATTTCTCCCTTTGCTGGTAACAATATCGTTGATCTGGGTAGCGGTGATGATACGATCTTTGTGAATAAGGGCGATCGCGCTTTCGGTAGTGATGGTAATGACACCTTTGATGCGAGAGATGGTCAAGGTGGCAACCGCATATCTGGTGGTGTGGGTGATGATACCTTCTACTTGGGTAGCAATGACCGGGCATTAGGTGGCGACGGCAAAGATATCTTCAGAGTTAGTCTTGGTGGTGGTAACTTAATTTCCGGCGGTGCTGGCGCTGACCAATTCTGGATTGTCAATGCTGAATTACCCAAAGCTGCTAATACCGTGCTTGACTTTCAACTGGGTACTGATGTTATTGGTATTCAAGGTGCTGTTAGCTTGGGTATTACGACATCCACACTCCAGTTAAATCAAGTTGGTGCAGATACCGCGATTATCTTTAATAATCAAACTTTAGCGACTCTGACTGGTATTCAAGCCAGTAGTTTGAGTTTGACAGATCCTAAACAGTTTGTCTTTGCTTAGAATCTAATTCTCATATAGGGGTTTAGCGCAATGCGTTAAGCCCCTGATTTTTAGTCTTACGAGGTACAGTTTTTATCACAAAACCGTAGGGGCGCAGGGCCTGCGCCCTCCATTGTATTTCATTAAAGCGAGAATTGCTGTAACATAAATCTCATTTTCCCACATCCCTATCGCCTTCCCATCATCCATGAGTCATTTCATTTAAAGCAGTATTAATTATTTCTTCACTAACTCCATGATGTTTTAAATTTTCAATAAAAGTAGAAATTCCTTGATTACGACTTTCTAAATAATATAAAATTGCTGCAATGGGCGATGGAGGTTCAATAGGATAATTTTGTTGTTCATAAACTTCTACTAAAGTCGTTAAAATATCTAATTTTTCATATTCTGGTGTATTAGGTTCAGCC
>NZ_JADEWA010000136.1:0-11607 GCF_015207865.1 Dolichospermum sp. LEGE 00246 | reverse complement strand
TAAGAGACAGCTCCCTAACCCTCCCCTTGTAAAGGGGAGGGAACTAGTAGTCTGTCAACCCGAAAATGACGGGTGAAGGCAAGCAGGG
This sequence comes from Dolichospermum sp. LEGE 00246, assembly GCF_015207865.1. Classification (NCBI taxonomy): domain Bacteria; kingdom Bacillati; phylum Cyanobacteriota; class Cyanophyceae; order Nostocales; family Aphanizomenonaceae; genus Dolichospermum; species Dolichospermum sp. LEGE 00246. The sequence continues at coordinate 11,519 of NZ_JADEWA010000136.1, read as the reverse complement.
GGAGAAGAGAGGCACCGGGGGCAGGGCAGGGGAGGGAAGAACAGAAGTTTTTTCCGATCATTACCCGTCAAAATAAATTTGACGAACTACTAGATTTTTATTGTCACCCCTCTTCACAAAGGGAAAGGGGGGTAACAATGTGATGAAAATTACGGGATACCACTTTTCAAACAACCTCTCAGTAGCATGGAGGAATAGCAAAGAATAAATTTGAATTACCTATATTTTACAAAAAGCTGGATTAGTTGAGGACTAAGGCTTGAATGCTTACTATTTTTCTAGCCAGAAGTGTTTCTATAGAAACAGTAAATTATCAGTTAGATTAGTTAGAATTTATGGAAATCATCGAAATCCCCATAACCTACCATATAGCGGTATGCACTCTTTGTGAGATCCAGTCAGCAAATCGTTAAGCCTGTAGGGGCGTGGTTTTCCCGTCCTCCATTGTATTGCATCCTAAAAATAACTGCTAAGTAATTGGACAAAAATATTTACAGTCATTGCGAGCGAAGGGAAGCAATCACAACCCTGGCGATTGCTTCATTTCACTTCCTTCCATATGGCTAACGCCACGCTTCACTAACGCAATGACATTGTGTAATTAATTCTGTCTCACTACTTATATAAAGTTAAGCAGTGCTTAATCACAGTAGGGCTTGATGTTCACCATTAGATTTAGCTAGTTTTTGTATTCCATCAGACTGTAATAATTACTAAATTTTGGCTGAAGTTATAAATTGAGTAATTATTGTATTAGTATAAGTTATCTTGGGTATGCAATGGTGTGCCACTATCATGCAGATGAATTGGATTAGTTTACTAAAAGCGCAACAAACTGACTTCTTAAACCGGGTGAAAAAACCGAAAACGGCGGATCTTTCTCTTTTAGAAAGTCGAGTTAAAGGTTATCACAGTGAGGTAATGGCATTTGCGGGGGATTCATTAACGAAAATTCTTGAATGTTCTCGTCAGCAAGCTGAAATCCTCGCCAAAAATCCCCCACCGATACCACCTGAATATCCTGAATATCCTGATTGGATCATTCCCTTTCCGACCTATTTTCAACGCCAAGCAGAAGATTATCTTGTCCGTGAACAAATTGTTGATTGGATGATTACGGAACGGTTAGGAAAATTGGTGAGAAAAGTGCCACAAGACACTTTAGAAAATATGGGTTTGGATGATGAAGGAAATTTACGTGGTGAAAGTAAGTTTACTTATTTGTTAGCAAATAACCCAAAAGTGAGTATTCAAATTCACGTAGCAGATGGAGAAAGTTTTAACGGTATTAAAAAAGATAAAATTCGTTGGTCTGTTAGTCAAGAAGATATCAATAACCACCAAGTATTGATTTTCTTGTGTTTGTTTTATCCAGGAAATACCCAGTCAGGATACCACAAACAAACAGTGATTACTGGTTTTTTACCGACAAATCAACTAGATTTTTCAGACTCAAAGACTTATCTAACTCCCAGCAGCCTATTGTATGCAGGAGGATTAAATTGGTATTTACAGTCTCTGGGTAGTAAACCAGATGATGTACCAATAACTGATGAGAAAATGATGGTAGAAACCATTCAAACCTTACCACCAGAACATCCCAAAAAGAAGATTATTGGTGATTGGGAATGCTGGCAAACATTAAAAGGACATACCAAAGGTATTAACTGTTTAGCCTATGCTATCAAAACTTTAGTAGTCCAGGATGCCGGAACTAAAAATGTGAAAACAATCCCGATGTTAGCTAGTGGTAGCAGGGGAGAAACAAAATTATGGGACTTATCAAAAGGTGAATTAATCGAGACATTATCAGAATATCCTTGGGTTATTTCTGCCAACGTAGATGAGATTAATTCCCTGGCTTTTAGCACCGATGGACAAACATTAGTAAGTGTAGGTGCAGATTCCACCGTTAAAATTTGGCATACTGGGGCGTTGGATCTAATTGATATTCTCCATAAACATCATGGAGATGTCCGTTGTGTGGCGTTTACACCTGATGGTAAGATGTTAGCGACTGGTGGTCATGATCGCCAGATTTTGTTTTGGAACTTGCGCGATCGCCAAGTCGAAAATACCCTATCCTTAGATGATACAGCAGCCCATTCAATGGTGTTAAGTCAAGATGGCAAAATTTTAATTACAGGTAGTTATCGCAAAATTAAAGTTTGGGAAACATCCTCAACACTCAATCAGAAAAATTTGTCAGATACACAACCAATATACACCCTGATGGGTCATTCTCATATTGTTAGTTCCCTAGCCATGAGTGCTGATGCTAAATTTTTAGTCAGTGGTAGTCAAGATCAAACTATTCGAGTTTGGAATTTAGCTACTGGGGAATTAGTTCACACTCTCAAAGGACATCGAGATAGTGTGAATACAGTTGCTTTGAGTCCTGATGAACAAATTATTGCTAGTGGTAGTGCTGATAAAACTATCAAATTGTGGCATTTACAATCTGGGGAATTATTAGGGACATTTGCCGGTCATGCTAATACAGTCACAGCTTTATCCTTTACTGCTTCTGGAGAAATGTTAGTCAGTGGGAGTTTGGACAAAACAATTAAAATTTGGCAGCGGAGTTAGATCAAAACTGCGGTCGTCTCTACAAGTTTGTGCCACTTACAAAACTGGTACAAATTTTTTATGAATCCCGCATTGAAGAAGCAAAAGTAGAAAAATTGCTTTCTCAACATGATGTGAATTTTTAAACCTTTTACCTCTGCGCCTTTGCGTGAGGATAAATTCATACTTCAATTATGCAACGCCCAATTTTTAATGTTTAATAGCTTTACCTGTAATAGATGCACCCAATATCTCTGATATCCAAACTTCAATATTACGGATAGGATGGGAACGGAGGGCTGTAAAATCGGGATGGATAATTGGTTCAACTAAAATTGTAAACATTCCCAAGCGATTACCAGCTAAAACATCTGTAAACAAGCGATCGCCTACCATCCCCACTTGATGTACAGGTAAATTCATCTCCTGCAACGCCGCCCGAATTTTCCGTCGGGAAGGTTTAGCCGCACCCAAATAATAAGGTAAATTAAGAGAACGGGCAATGCCACCAATTCGCGCTTCACTTAAATTATTACTAACTAACCACAATGTCGTACAAACCCGAATTTCTTCTATCCATGCTTGCAATTCTGGGAAAGTAGAACTTGTTGTCATCGGTACTAAAGTTTCATCCACATCTAATACTAGCCCTTTCAGCCCATATTGTCGGATCATATCTGGTGTCAGCGTCAAAACTGAACCTGCTAAAATCAAGTTAGGCTCTAATAGATGGTTGCGAGTCATAATTTTTTGAGTCTGGAGTCAGGAGTCTGGAGTCAGGAGGAATAAAGAAAAATTTTAGGTTTAGATTTATTTAGATTTTTGAATAAGGCAAAAGGTAAAAAGCAACAGTAATTAAATTACCAATTACCAATTACCAATTACCCATTACCCATTACTCAACTTCGTTAAAAAGATGTTCTTCTAAGAGGGGTTGAAATTTACGGAACTCTTCAGGAGAAAGTAATTCTGGTTCACCTGTTTTCGTAATTCTGGCAAAAAAGAGCAAGGGATCGAGGGGAGTATAAATTGCATACTCCTGTTCATCATGATAAAAAGTGGCAATTTCCATTAATTGCTCTGGTTCTAAACCATTTTCTTCATCTTCAATTTCTAAAGTAAAGAATTTCGATTCATCTTCAGGAGGCAACTCACCTGCTACAGTCAAAGCATAAGCAGTATTCTTGAGAATTAGATTTTGCTCGGAAAGCACAGCTTGAGCAGTGCCGAAAATTTGGTCTATGATTTCATCATCTTCCACCAAAACGGCTTCTTCTTCGTCGCCATCGGCTTGCCAAGCAAAAATTTCTATTGGTGAATCTACAGGAAGAAGGAGAACATATTTTTCTCCCTCTACATCGAGGGTATACTCGATGTAACATTCTAGTGTTCGTTTTAGCTCATCTGTTAAAATCAGAGAACTTTCGGAATCGTGATCATTGTCTTCAGGAAGTGGAGATGAATACATAGCTGAATTATGTAACTGTAACAATACTCTTACATATGGAAATCATTGAACCGCTAAATGACAGCCGATGTCAACCATAAATTCAGAGATAGAAGTAATAGTTTTTAGAATACCATGTTAAAAGGGATCACTCATCAGCAAATGTTACCGATCTCGGTGCTGAACTACGTCTAGCATCTAGCCACTGCTGTAAAATCAATGCAGCAGCCTTACGGTCAATTAAACCCTTATTTCTTGATGGGGAGCGATTCTCAGCTATTAGCAGTTGTTCTGCTTGATAAGAAGTTAATCTTTCATCCATATATTCCAAAGGAAGTTTCAGTGCTTCTGCTAATCTAGCCGCAAATTTTTGGACATGACGGGCTTGAAAACCGATAGAACCATCCATTGAATAAGGTAAACCAACAATGAGAATTTGCACTTGTCGCTCATTAACTATTTGCTGAATTTTCTCGACATCTTCGACAAAAGACTTACGCTCAATTGTGGTTATACCCGTAGCAATTAATCCTGTACCATCACACCCAGCTAAACCAATGCGTTTACTACCAACATCCACGCCCAACGCGGAAATAAATGATTTTGATGGCTGTTGGGAGATCACGCTATTGTTGCTCATAGGGTTCATCTGTAGCTGAATCTGATGGACAAGGTGTGTCTATTATATTAGGGTTTTGATGATTGAAAGCTACAATTTCCGACTGAACTGGTGTAGCTCTTTCTGGCTGCACCTGCTGTGGTTGCGGCATCCATGACATCCCCCCAGGAATAGGCTTCCGGGTTGGTTGCAGTCCTTGTAACATTTCCTGCCACTGAATCCCTTCTAGGGAGACAAATTTCGATTCTCGTAGTTTATGCCAGACGGAACGAGACATGATCAGGGTATGTTCTTGGCGTTTAGCCCCAATGCGCTCTAAATATTCTTCTCTTTCTGGTTGATAGTCTGAAGAAGCTAATTGTAATCCCTGTTGGGGGAAATCTTGGGCGATACGGGCTAATTGAGATAATAGTTCAGGATACAACCAAGTATAGGCAGGATGAACTGTCAGTGTGGCGATATGGGGTTTTGTCCCTGTGCGATCCAGTTGCACCTGAAAATAACCAATGGCTGCTTTCCGCTGGGGTTCAAAGACATAACCACTGACAACTTCGGTTTTTGTCATCCACTGCTTGAGGGCATCACCAATAGCACCAAACAAAGTGGTTTTAAAATCGTGGGTGTGCCGGTCAAATACTTGCCGTACCAGGGGGGGCATTGATGCTGTATCTAGTTGATATAGTAAGGGAGCATCAGCATTACTGACTGGTAAGAGGTTGGGTAAATCTGGCTCGGTTTGAATTAATTCTGCTAATAACTGGGGACTAATTTCCCAGTATGTCATTTCCGCCAGTCGTTGAAATCCATTGTGGCGATATAGCGCCAAGGCATCAACGTCATTAATATTAACTTCTAATATCCAGGTTCGTGCTTCTAAAATAGATTCAAAGCAATGGCGCAGTAGTTGTGAACCTACTCCCATGCGATCGCCCGTCCCTGCTAACATCACCCGATCAATTCGCCAAGTGCTGCGAGTGCGGTTAAAAGGCGAGACTTGAATCATTCCCAGTAGTGTCCTTCCCTGTTCGGCAACATAGACCCAGAAACGGTACTGGAAAGGATTGGGAAACCAACTTAAGAATTTGAGTAACCCATACCAGTGTTTTAACCATTGCATTTGCTGCATCGCCGCATCAGTTTCTTGGGAAGAAAGATGGGACAATGATTCTTGAGTTAAGCGATCGATTCCTTCCAAATCCCTATGCTGGACTGGTCGGATAACAACGCTGAGATTTCGAGGGAGTAGTGAAGTCATTTTGATTCAAGCCGCCATTTAACCTTTACAAAATATGATTGGTGATCTAATACTGCAATCATTTTAATGGCTTTTTGCTCTTAGGTCTTGCTTCCCAAGAGTGATTTTCTTAACTAAATGCGTAAAAAAATATAAAAAGCAGAACTTGTGAGTATACCTTTGGGGTGAAAACCACAATGTCTGCTTCTATTCTATGGTAATTCTAGTGACATAATCCACACACTCCCTTATGCCTTGCGGCACGCTTGCGCGAACAGGTGAGTGTGGGCAACGAGCGCGACTCTTCTATGAAGACATTAAATGAGCTTTAAGACCGTGTGTCCCACGGTTCTTTGGTTAAGCCGAACAATTAGCTTTTATTTTGATAGGCTGCTTTTGGTGCATTTAATTGAGTTACACCCATTGTTAAAAAGTATATCAAATATTTGAAAAAAAATCAAGAAAGTGTTCATTCCGCACTTCGTGCCGCTGCGCTAACATCGCCCAACGAACAAAATTAAGCGCAGCTTAATTTTGTTCGTTGGGCAATTCCTCACTCGCGCGTATTGTATTCATCTCATCACCTACCCGGTAGGGTAGGTGAGAGGCTTCTACTGTTTAAGCTAAAAATACTCTTAACTATTTACCGTAAGTCCCTCACTGAATTTGGTACTTGTGAATCAGTGGGAAAAACCGAAATCGTTCTCAACTAATAGGAGGGAGGCGTAAGCCTTGTAAAGGCGAAGAACATTTGAAGTTTTTCCAAATATTATCTATTTAGATGGATGAAGAATCAGTTTAAAACCCCAAAATTTTGTGGTAAAATCGTAGCCTCTTGACCACCAATACCGTAAGCGAAAACCAAGCTGATAGGTAAGTGTTACCAGAGAAAGTTTGGGTCTTGGGAATCAGGACTTCTGCCCTTGGAGGGAATGTCAGACCAATAGAACTACGAAGTTCTGGAGGCTACTCCCGATGAATTGGGAAGCCCACACTGTACCGAAGTCAGTGTGTGGTAGTTCACATATATAGACCTTGGCGAGAAGCAAATTTTTCAAACTCCGCTTGGGTTTGATGCAGTAATTGTTGACGACTATCTTGAATTGTTTGTTTGAAGTTGGGAACCAAGTTGGGAACCAAGTTGCGAGCTTGTAGTGCCATGTGCAGTTGTAGATGAGCAACGTATTCACTTGTATCTTGATTATCTACAATTGCGCCCGTTAGTACATTTGATTCCATTGCCACTGGGTTCTCCTTGATGAATTTGGTGTAGTTGCTTTGCTATCCTAGATCAAAAGTTATCATGTTTTTTACCTAGCTGCCTATTTCGCAATGAAGTGTAATGATTGGGAAAGAGGGAACAGCCAATAATTAAGATACAGCCTATTACAGGTAAATGAGGTATACTAAATACGGTTCATAGTTTAACCAAATATGAAACCCCTCTGCTAAACATCTCCAGTATTAAATGTTATTCCTTTTACCTCTCCTTTTAGAAGAGGTGCGGGGAGAGGCTCTGAACTTGTTCTTTGTATGATAAAAAAGTCCAGCTTTTAGCCTTTTTGAGTATACAACCTTTCTTTAATCACAAAACTTTGCAGTGAGGCTGTTTTACTGCTGACATCTGCTGTAAATAACCTGATTTTTTACCAAATAGAAATTTTCTAATCGTCCCAAAGTGTATAAGTTTCGTTAAAAACTTCATCCCAACTTAAAGCAATAATATCTGGTTTTTTGCCCATTTCATCTCTAGCATCCTGTTTTGCAGCTAGAAAACACTTATCCCAAATTGATTCCAAAAAATCTCGATTGAGACTTGGCACTTCTTCTTGACTGGCAGTAATTTCTCCCCTAGCTGAACGAATAGAAATTACCCAACTAGCACTACGTTTTTCCGGTTGACATTTCCACTTAATTATATGCAGTATCAATCGAGTTAATTGACTAATTACTGCTCTTTTTTCTGATCGCCCCATAGACTCGGCTAAACTCTCTAAAATATGATCAACTTCTTTAATTTTCCCCTCCTCTAGCAGTTGTTTTGCTTTCACTACAGCTAAATATGGTGATTGAAAAACCAGTTCGTCATAAGGTACTGTCATAATTAGTAACTCCTTGGCTTGTTTTTTCCCAAGTCTTGCATATAAATACATCATATTATTAATTTTATATGCCTGGACTTGACGATGAACCATAGACTGTTAATTATGGATAAGTAACTCAAAACTCAACACACAAAATGATTTCAGAACTCTCTCCACAAATTCATTACTTGGTGGGAATGTCTCAGCCAGAAACCCATCTGTTTGAGGTGACTTTACACATTGTCAACTATCCATCGGCAGTTCTTGATTTAAAAATGCCTGTGTGGACTCCTGGTTCATATTTAGTCCGGGAATATGAGAGACATTTACAAGATTTTGCAGCTTTTGCTGATCATGAACCCTTGTCTTGGCATAAAGTTAGTAAAAATCATTGGCAAGTAGAAAAAGGTGATAGTTCGGAAGTAACTATTCATTATCGTGTATTTGCTAATGAATTAACAGTCAGAACAAATCATTTAGATGCTACTCACGGTTATTTTAATGGGGCGGCGTTATTTTTCAGAATCCCTGGTTGTGAAAGTTTACCCATATATATCCGGGTGATTCCAGCTAACCCTCAATGGCAAATAACTACTGGTTTACCAATATTTGCAGAAACAAAAAATACTTTTGTCGCGGCTGATTTTGATACTTTAGTTGATTGTCCTTTTGAAATTGGTTTTCATCAATTATACAATTTTGAAGTTTTGGGAAAACCTCATGAATTAGCAGTTTGGGGAAAAGGAAATTTTCAACCACAGCAAATGATTGCTGATTGCCAAAAAATTATTGAGGTAGAATCACAAATGTTTGGTGGTTTACCTTATGATAGATATGTATTTTTGCTGCATTTGCTTCAACAGGGTTTTGGTGGTTTAGAACATAAAAATTCTTGTTCGTTAATTTATCAAAGGTTGGGATTTCGGACTTTGGATAAGTATGAACCATTTTTGCAATTGGTGGCACATGAATTCTTTCATTTATGGAATGTTAAAAGAATTCGTCCTTTGGGTTTGGAAGTGTTTGATTATGATCAGGAAAATTATACACCATCTTTGTGGTTTTGTGAGGGAACAACCAGTTATTATGATTTAATTATTCCTTTACGGGCAGGTATTTATAATGCTAAGGCATATTTGAATTATTTGAGTAAGGAAATTACTAAATATTTAATGACTCCAGGACGGAAGGTACAACCTTTGGCGGAGTCAAGTTTCGATGCTTGGATTAAACTTTATCGTCCAGATGCTAATAGTGGTAATTCCCAAATCTCCTATTATATCAAAGGGGAAATGGTATCACTGTTATTAGATTTATTAATTCGCGTTCATCATGGGAATCAGCGTTCTTTGGATGATGTGATGCGGCAAATGTGGGAGGAGTTTGGAAAGGATGAAGTTGGTTATACTCCCGAACAATTAGAGGGTGTGATTGAGTCTGTAGCGGGTATGGATTTAGGAGATTTCTTTCAATGCTATCTTCATGGTTTGGACGATTTACCTTTTAATCAATATTTACAACCTTTTGGTTTGCAATTAGTTGAGGAAAAGAATGAAGAACCTTATTTGGGTGTGAGGATAAATACTGAAAATGGACGGGAGATAATTAAGTTTGTGGAAGCGGGTTCACCGGCACAATTTGCGGGAATTGATGCTGGAGATGAATTATTAGCGATTGATGGTATTAGGGTGGGAAATCAGTTCAATGAACGCTTGAAGGATTATCGAGCGGATGATTCTATTCAAGTTACTGTTTTTCATCAAGATGAATTGCGGACTTATTCTGTTACTCTAGCTGCATCAATTCCTGGCAAGTATCAACTTAAAGTTGTAGAAAATCCTTCTTTCACACAAATGGAGAATTTTGCCGGGTGGTTGGGTGTGTCTTTGTCTGAATCAGGATGTCCAGGATTAAAGGATTAATTGTCTGAATCAGGATGTCCAGGATTAAAGGATTAATTGTCTGAATCAGGATGTCCAGGATTAAAGGATTAACAGGATGAAAATTCCTGATTATTATGTTTGATTTGCCAAAGAAGAGAGAGAGGAAGAAATTTTCTTCTTTCTTTCTCGTGACTCCTGACTGGGCGCAGGCCCTGCGCCCCTACCTCCTGACTTGTTAGTTGTTTTGACTTTTTAATACTCCTGGTTCTGTTTGAATTGGTAAAATATCTAAAATATCGGTTTGGGAACAATATTTCAGGTCTTCAAAACATTCCAAACGTAATAAGCGTTGACCATGACTAGCTTGATGGAGTAGTCCTGGTAAGTTATCTTCCCATTGGCAGTAAAGAGCGATCGCACTAATCGTCTCATCATTACCACCGATTTCTGCGAGGGAACAATTAGTTTGTTGGCAAATACTATGAGCGATCGCCCCTGCACATACTGTATCCTCTAAGGAATAACTTCCCTCCCAACCAGAACCCACAATCCAGACAGTTTCCGGTTGCTTTTCTAAGAGAAATTTAACTACGGCTGCCCGATTAATCAAAGCTGCTGCCAGGACAATGGGGGCATTTTGGATTCGTTGTAAAGCCCTTGTCCCATTGGTGGTACTAATAAATAACCTTTTCCCGGCAACTAATTCTGGTGTGCAATCTAAGGGTGAGTTACCCAACTCAAAACCAGCTACTTTAGCTCCACCCCGTTCTCCAGCCCTGAGTCGCTTTTCTGGAGGCCATTTTTCACTTACTTCCATGAGTTGATTTAAATCACTGAAAACCTGCACAGCTTCGCCCCCAGCGGCTAAAACCGTAGCCATTGTACTAGTTGCTCGCAGAACATCAACGGCGATCGCACATTCTGGAACTGTATCAGTTGGGGTCAATTCGGGAGTGTGATATACAAATATCTTCACGTGCTGGCTACACCTATTTTATTAAGACTGCGGTAATATTTTACCTACTTGATGTCACCAACTGACGATACTATTTTTCAATCTATTAAGATAGAAAAGGTAACAGGCAAGAGAAATCAGGGTAATTTGAGTGATAATTTAGACTCCATTTCCCATTTACTACGGATTAAAACTTGATAGTTGCACCAGCTACAGCTAAAGCAGCCCAACCCAGCATTAATGCCAATCCTCCTAATGGGGCAACTGCGCCTAAAGACTCAATACCCGTTAAACTGATAGCATATAAGCTGCCGGAAAAAATTACCACACCAATTATAAATAACCAACCACTAACTAAAAGCGTCGTCGGGGGACTTTCTAAACGACTCATGAGGATGGCGACTAACAAAAGTCCCAGGGCGTGATACATTTGATAACGAGCGCCAGTGTCAAATATTTCTAAAGAGCGCTCGCTAATTTTTTCCCGCAAAGCATGAGCGCCAAAAGCACCACCAGCAACAGATAAACCGCCAAAAATGGCGGCTATAGTTAAGAAAAACTGTGTCATTTGACCTATTAAACATCAAAATGATATGATACAGCCGTTCTATAAAACTTACCCAAAATTACCAAAATCTAGACACATCTGGACAGCGATAATTTTGGTGTTTACTTTCTGCTTCATCGTGGTCTTAGAATGACTTCTAAGAGGTTTTTCCACTCGACAGA
>NZ_JADEWA010000135.1:0-11623 GCF_015207865.1 Dolichospermum sp. LEGE 00246 | reverse complement strand
CTGCTCCCCTGCCCCCTGCCCCCTGCCCCCTGTCTACTTTTCCGAACGGGCATAATCATCTTGATAGCGAATAATATCATCTTCTCCGAGATATTCGCCATTTTGGACTTCAATTAAAACCAAGGGAATCACACCGGGATTTTCTAACCGATGGGTTGTACATTGGGGGACATAGGTTGATTGATTATTGCTTAATAAGATTTCTTTGTCGCCACAAACTACTTTAGCTGTACCGGAAACAACAATCCAGTGTTCACTGCGGTGGTGGTGCATTTGTAAACTGAGGCGATGTCCAGGCTTTACTTCAATTCGTTTAATTTTATATCCGCGCCCTTCTTCTAAGACTGTGAAAGAACCCCAAGGACGTAATTCACCAGCAGCAATACTTCTAGCATTAATTGTTGGTTGCAGAGTCAGAGTATTTGGGGCAGTTTCTGATAGTTTAGCCATAGTTACCTCAGATGGAGACATAACAAACCTGTTTTTAGTTAGAACAGTTGATGGAAAAGCGACAAGATTTAGCCACTTTGATAAAGATAGCAAAACTCACCATTGACTGGTAAAGTCCCTGGCGGAAACTAATCTGTCTACATAAAATCTTCATCAAAAAAATTAGGGCTTACGCATTGACAAAGTTTCTTAAATATGTAATTTGGATTTTATCTCTTGTAGGGTGCGTCAGACCCGATAATTTGGTAAAAAATAGATTTCCTCTATCTGACGCACCCTACTCAATAAGTTATTCCCAAAGCCGAAAACGACGCGTGCGTAAGTCCTAAAAATAATGGATTATCTGAATTTTGGTTCACCTACTTAGGAACTTTTGGTGATATGAAAATACCAATACCATTGTGAACACGGGCTGCTGTACTAGGAGAACGGTCAAGTAACTGACCGCCTAAATAAAGACTGGTAGAACTACCACCGTCTAAATTTAAAGCATTAATACAACCCATTGTTTGCATTAATTTTGCTTGTTCTGCCAAAGTTGGACCACCACCACCAGCCCGACTATGTACAGCAGCAATCATAAGATTACCTGTGGAAGTGGTACAAATACTGCTGCGAACTGCTTGACTTGTCATGAAAGCAGGGCTGAATGTTTCTGCTGGTCCATCTAGAACTATTTGCCGATTTTGGACTAATAGGGGACCTGCACCAATAATGTGGGGGTAGCGACTAAATTCAGGTGTGGTAGTGGTGCTGGTAAGAGAAACTTTTGTCCCAATGGGTAATTGTGGTGTCTGATTGCGGAAGATGAGGAGATAACCATTTTCGGGAATGGGAATGGTAGTTATACCACTTTTACCTCCTGCTAACTGATTGCTTACTTGATTGTTTTCGACAACTACAATAGTTTCATTATCAGCTAAAGGTGTATAAGTATTTCCCCATACTGGAGTATAACGAGCGATACCGCGTTGGACATAGCCAGTATTAAGTAAGGAAATGGGTAGACGTTGATTATTGTTCGTAATTAAGGCTTCTGTGAGGGTGAGCCGACCAAAGTAAAATTGTCCGTTATTATTCCAAGCGATCGCTCCTCGGTTAAGAATTGGACCGGATATCCACTGATTATCTCGCCTAATTGCGCCTAAAGGTAATTTATTATTACGGTTAAAATAACCACCATTAACTGCGGCTACTGCTAAGTAATTTTGAGCAGTTTGGATTAAAGGGGCTGTACCAGTTAATGTTTGCGGATTAGTAATTATAGGCTTAATACTTAATCCCACAGACCGAGGGTTAATATCTAACCAAACCACAGGAAAGCGATCTGTTCCTAAAGTTACCAACTGCTGTCGCCATTGTAATCCCTGCGCCCAAGCAATAGTTTTTTCCACTATGGCATCAGGTTGAATATCAATAACTAAGCGATTGGGTTGGGGAATAGTGCTAACTTGTAGAGACTGACCAAAGGGAATACTAAGACGGAGAATTGTTTGATTATTCACTACTTCCACTTTTTGAATTATTGATGCGGGAATGGGTGGTGTAGTGGATTGAGAGTTATAGCGTTGTATTAAAGTCGGATCAGCAATACCATCTAGGGTAAGCGTCCATTCTCTGTTGGGTGGTGTGGTAGATTTAGAGATAATCTCATCAGGATCTACTACTTTTTTGACTGGTAACTCCTGTCGAATCTGCCAAGGGGTCGCTATATCTAAATCGAGGACAACTCTATCTCCTTTTGGTTGTTTACCCAGACGAATGTTTTTCAGTTGAGAAGGGGGAGTAGAAATTACCAAAGTGTTACCATTAGCTTGAATTTGCCATTTAGCTGTTTGGGCTAATTGAGTAATATCTAAATAACGATATCCTCCGCTAAGATTCGTGTTAAAAATGAGGGGATTTGTCAAGCCAGAAAACCACTGTACTGGTTGTTTGCCAGGATTACTGCTATTGAGTAAATCTATCCCTATTAATTGCTTAACTGCACCATCACTTAGATAAGTTTGTCCTTTAATGGTGGTTGCTGTTGGTTGTAACCATGCTCCTGGTAAAATCCGTCCATTGAGAATAATTTGATTACCAGCACTAACGGAAGTGGGAACGGGAGTTAGTAAACTAGGAGTATCTTGAGCAAATGCCCCATAAGTAGCAGTCAAACACAGTGCTGTTGACAGTAGCGGTAATACAGAATTTAGGATTTTCGAGATCATTGACTGGGTATTTTTAAAAGTTAAGTAGTCGGACAAAATTAAATTCACTCGTTGAGAGAGGGAACAGGGAACAGGGAACAGAAAAATCAATTGTGTAATTAATTCTGTCCCATTACCAATACCTTGTCCATTTCCTGTAGGTTGGGTTAAGCGACAGCGCAACCCAAGGCATTTGTTGGGTTTCATGCTTCAACCCACGCTACAAATCAAGGCTTTTTCTAATTTGGACAAGGTATTGATTACTTATCAATCAAAACCCAGCCTAGCGAAAATTTATCAGAAAATTTAAAAAATAATTACCTTTTTTAGAAATATTCGTGATATTATTTATCTTGGGTTTGTGTCTCTTATTCAGAGTAGCAGGCAGTTACTATGCTAAAAATACTAGCTGCAATTGTCTTAAATAATACAAATTAATTGGAGCCTGCTGTCAGTAACCCAGCCCTAAAGGGACTGAGCTTGTAAGAGAAATCAAGCAAGCCGCACTGACCAGACCACCCTGAGCCTAGTCTAAGGGTAGCCGTTATTTGAGTCACGACACCCACCGAATGCGTAGCTAGTTCCCTGCTCTGTCACTGGCAATTAAACAGTTTTAAGGTCACTGAAACAGTGTTGCCAGCTCAAGCAAGCTCTTATAACAGGTCGTTCGCGCCAGCGTGCCGGAGGCATCTAGCTAACATTACCCCGCAAGGGAGTTGGTTTCCAGGTTCCAATCAAAAATCTGGTTTCAATTTTAATATCCACAGCGGTTAAAACCGCACGAGTCGTTTCCCTCTCAGCACTGAAGTGTCTGAGTTTCCCACTTACCGGGTATTCTTATGATACTGTTGGGGGTTAAAGGTGAAATTCGGACACCCTATCCTCATCTCTAAAATTTTAGGTTTTGGGGTTTGAATCTAAAATCTCAAGTTCCTGTGGTTGGTCATGAATAAACAGCCAGAATACAGGGAAAAATAGATATGTTTTAGGAATTGTCAAATGGGCATATAGTGAAAATAGGCTAATTTTTGGGAGCTATCAGTAATCAGCCAAGAACAAGAATAGCTTGCATGGTGTAAGCCGTGAGCAAAAAAACTGCAAACTTCAAAACCGTTGGATTTACAAGTCCTTGTGGATTAGGGTAGTTTGTTTATATAGTGCATTGACACTCTCAGCGGCTAAAGTCAGTGAGATTCTTAGTTCACCGAAACCACTTGATTTAGATTCCTTGCGTTTTCTAAACCAGAGGTGGGGTCTCACCAAGTAGAGCAACCGCCGTTTAATTGTCAAGGTATAGTGTCTGCGATTTAGGCAGCAATTGGGTTTTTAGACAGGTTGATTACCCTTCTTGTATCAATACTTGTCGGTTAAGGAAATGTAGGTTGGGTTGAGTGACAGGGAAACCCACGAAAATCCTTGATAAGGTTGGGTTTCGTTCCATTGCTCCGCAAACGTTCACGTTCCACAACCCAACCTACCATATAATGACTTTTCATGCTTAACCGAGCAGTATTGCTTCCTGTATAGGTAATATTATCCATAAAATGCTAAATTATGACAAGAGAAAATAGAAATTGAGTAATAATTGATGACGGGGATGAAAATTACCGAGTATTCTTGTAAACAAACAAAAAATAAATAGGTATTGATAACACAGCTTTAGTTAAACGTCAAGCTAAGATTGTTATCTCTAAACTTTGGTAATTATGTATTTTTATCCAGTGCCAAAACTGAGAAAATTTCCCTTTAGCAGTAATAACAACATCTGTACCTCAACATTTCAGGAATAGAGTATGAATCATCAACCATCGAATCAGGGTCAGCAAATTACAGTGTCAGATACTAATTTTCCAGATACATATCCAGGACAAAAGTGGTTAGTAGAAGAAAGGGATGCTTGTGGAGTCGGGTTTATTACCCATCGTCAAAATATTGCCAGTCATGAAATTTTGGATCAAGCCTTAACTGCTTTAACTTGCTTAGAACATAGAGGGGGTTGTAGTGCTGACCAAGATTCTGGAGATGGTGCGGGGATATTAACAGCGATTCCTTGGGAATTATTGGCACAAGACAAGAATCATGGCATTGATTTTGCCAAGCTGAGTAATATGGCTGTGGGGATGATATTTTTTCCCCAAGACGCAACAGCCGCAAAAGCTGCTAAGGCTGCATTTGCACAAATAGCAGCAGAGGAGAGATTAACTATACTGGGCTGGCGAGTAGTTCCGGTGCGTCCAGAAGTATTAGGGATGCAAGCAAAAGAAAATCAACCCCAAATAGAACAGGTTATAATTTCTTGTGCTGATAAGAGCGGTGATGAACTAGAAAGAGAATTGTATATTGCCCGTCGCCGCATCATGCAAGCGGGCAGAAAAATTTCTGAAGATTTCTATGTCTGTTCCTTGTCTAGCCGGACAATTGTTTATAAAGGCATGGTGCGTTCCGCTGTCTTGGGGGATTTTTACGAAGATCTAAAAAATCCGGCTTTTAAAGTGGCATTTGCAGTATATCATCGCCGCTTTAGTACCAATACGATGCCTAAATGGCCTTTAGCCCAACCAATGCGGTTATTAGGTCATAACGGAGAAATTAACACCCTGTTGGGGAATATTAATTGGATGATGGCACGGGAAGCCACCCTTAGTCATCCGATTTGGAAAGATCGGTTTGACGAACTCAAACCAATGGTCAACATTGATAATAGTGATTCTGCTACATTAGATAATGTACTAGAGTTGTTGGTGCGTTCGGGACGCAGCCCTTTAGAAGGGTTAATGATGATGGTTCCCGAAGCGTATAAAAATCAACCTTCCTTGGCTGAATATCCCGAAATTGTGGATTTTTATGAATATTACAGCGGTTTGCAAGAAGCATGGGATGGACCTGCGCTGTTAGTATTTAGCGATGGCAAAAAAGTTGGAGCGACATTAGACCGTAATGGTTTAAGACCTGCGCGTTATGTCATTACCAAAGATGATTATATTGTTGTCGCCTCCGAAGCTGGAGTTGTAGATTTCCCAGAAGAAAACATTCTCGAAAAAGGTAGACTCGGTCCAGGACAAATGATTGCGGTGGATTTAAACACCCAAGAAATCCTCAAGAACTGGGAGATTAAACAGCGTATTGCTAAACAACATCCTTATGGCGAATGGTTGCAACAATACCGCCAAGAATTAAGTAAGTTAGTGAAGGGTAAGTCTGTAGTTAATGGCAATGGTAACGGTAATGGGCATTTGTCAACAAACAACGGACAACGGACAACTGACAAAATTGATTCACAAGTCCTATTACAACAGCAAATTGCCTTTGGCTACACCATAGAAGATGTGGAAATGGTGATTCACCCTATGGCTAGTACGGGTGCAGAAGCAACTTTCTGTATGGGAGATGATATTCCTTTAGCGGTATTGTCAGAAAAATCCCATTTGCTGTATGACTATTTTAAACAGCGGTTTGCCCAAGTTACTAATCCAGCGATTGACCCTTTACGGGAAAAGTTGGTGATGTCGCTGACGGTGGAATTGGGTGAAAAGGGGAATTTATTAGAACCTAAACCGGAATACGCCCGCAGACTCAAGTTGGAGTCTCCTGTACTGACTCAAACAGAGTTAGAAACTATTAAGTTGTCAGGATTTGCAACGGCTGAATTGTCAACTTTATTTCCCATAGCCACAGGACCAGATGGTTTAAAAACGGCTGTGGAATCTTTGCAAAAACAAGCTGCGGAATCGGTGCGGGCTGGTGCGAAGATTCTCATATTAAGTGACAGAACAGGTACAGGGATTGCGGCAGAATATACCTATATTCCTCCTTTATTAGCTATTGGTGCGGTTCACCATCACTTAATCCGTGAAGGGTTACGGATGAAAACATCCTTAATTGTGGATACAGCCCAATGTTGGAGTACCCATCATTTTGCCTGTTTGTTGGGTTATGGTGCGGGGGCGGTTTGTCCCTATATGGCTTTAGATACTGTAACTGCTTGGTGGCATGAACCCAAAACTCAGCAGTTTATGACTAGGGGCAAAATTGCCACTCTGACTTTAAATCAAGCCGTAGAAAATTATCGCAAAGCTATAGAATCGGGTTTGCTGAAAATCCTCTCGAAGATGGGTATTTCCCTACTTTCCAGTTATCAAGCGGCGCAAATATTTGAAGCTATTGGGATTGGTGGTGATTTGTTGGCTTTGGGTTTCCGGGGAACAACTTCCCGGATTGGTGGTTTAAGTGTGAGTGAATTAGCACAAGAGGTGTTATCTTTCCACAGTAAGGCTTTCCCCGAATTGACGGCGAAGAAGTTGGAAAACTTAGGTTTTGTCCAATACCGTCCCGGTGGTGAATACCACATGAATAGCCCAGAATTGGCGAAGTCGCTGCATAAGGCTGTCAATGGTAAGCAGTATGACCATTATGAGGTTTATAAGCAACATCTGCACAATCGTCCGGTGACGGCGTTGCGTGATTTGCTAGATTTCCATAGCGAGCGCTCATCAATTCCTTTGGAAGAGGTAGAGTCAATTAATGATATTGTTAAGCGTTTCTGTACAGGTGGAATGTCTTTAGGGGCGTTGTCACGGGAGGCACATGAAACTTTGGCGATCGCTATGAATCGCATTGGTGGTAAATCTAATTCTGGTGAAGGTGGGGAAGATCCGGTTCGTTACAACATTTTAAGTGATGTGGATACGGCTGGTAAATCTCCTACTCTGCCTCATCTCAATGGGTTGAGAAATGGTGACACGGCTGCAAGTGCCATTAGACAAATTGCCTCAGGACGATTCGGCGTTACTCCCCAATACTTAGCTACAGCCCAACAACTAGAAATCAAAATTGCCCAAGGTGCTAAACCAGGAGAAGGTGGACAGCTACCCGGACCCAAGGTAAGCCCCTATATTGCTATGTTGCGCCGTTCTAAACCCGGTGTAACTTTGATTTCACCACCACCGCACCATGATATCTACTCCATTGAAGACTTAGCCCAGTTGATTTTTGACTTGCACCAAATTAACCCTAAAGCCCAAGTTTCGGTGAAATTAGTCGCAGAAATCGGGATTGGCACAATTGCTGCGGGTGTGGCTAAAGCTAACGCCGATATTATCCAAATTTCGGGACATGATGGCGGTACAGGTGCATCACCCCTCTCTTCGATTAAACACGCTGGTAGTCCCTGGGAATTGGGGTTAACGGAAGTACATCGGGTATTAATGGAAAACAGCTTGCGCGATCGCGTCATCTTGCGGGTAGATGGTGGTCTGAAAAGCGGCTGGGATGTCCTAATTGGGGCGTTAATGGGGGCGGAGGAGTTTGGGTTCGGTTCCATAGCTATGATTGCGGAAGGCTGCATTATGGCGCGGATTTGCCACACTAATAATTGTCCTGTGGGGATAGCTTCTCAAAAAGAAGAAATGCGGAAACGGTTTACTGGCATTCCCGAACACGTTGTTAATTTCTTCTACTTCATCGCGGAAGAGGTGCGGAGTCTGTTAGCTAAATTGGGATATCGTTCTTTATCAGAAGTAATTGGTCGCGCTGATTTATTAACGGTGCGTTCTGAGGTCAAACTGAATAAAACCCAAGCTTTGAATTTGGATTGTTTAACTAAGCTGCCAGATGCAAAAGTTAATCGTAGTTGGTTGGTGCATGAAAAAGTTCACAGCAATGGACCAGTTTTAGATGATCAGTTACTAGCTGATGCAGATATTCAAGCCGCGATTCAGAATCAGGGTGAAGTTAGTAAAACCGTTACCGTCGTAAATACTGATAGAACGGTCGGCGCGAGGTTAACTGGGGCGATCGCTCATAAATACGGTGACAACGGCTTTACAGGGCAAATAAACCTGAATTTCCAAGGAAGTGTGGGGCAAAGCTTCGGCGCATTTAACCTGGATGGTGTGATTCTCAACTTAGTAGGGGAAGCAAACGACTATGTTGGTAAGGGCATGAACGGTGGGGAAATTATTATTAAGCCCCCAGCCAATGCCACCTATAACCCAGCAGAAAACGTGATTGTAGGGAATACCTGCCTTTATGGGGCGACTGGTGGGGTGTTATTTGCCAATGGTTTGGCTGGAGAACGGTTTGCGGTGCGGAACTCTAAAGGTACAGCCGTGATTGAAGGGGCTGGTGATCACTGCTGCGAGTATATGACTGGTGGGGTGATTGTTGTTCTGGGTAAAGCTGGCCGCAACGTGGGTGCAGGTATGACAGGCGGTTTAGCGTATTTCCTTGATGAATCTGGTAATTTCCCGGACTTAGTTAATCACGCTATTGTCAAGGTGCAACGGGTTGTCAGTGAAGCAGGTGCAAAACAATTATATGAGTTAATTCAAACTCATGCCCGGAAAACTGGTTCACCCAAGGCAGGGGAAATTATTGCTAATTGGGAAGCATACTTACCTAAATTCTGGCAATTAGTACCACCTTCTGAATCTGATAGTCCAGAAGCCAAAGTAGCAGAAAAACAATTGAGTTCTGTGTAATTTGTCTGAATCAGGATGTACAGGATTTGAGGATTTACAGGATTTAATTAAATACTTTATCCTGTTTATCCTTTAATCCTTTTTTGTCTGAATCAGGATGTCCAGGATTTGAGGATTTGCAGGATTTAATTAAATACTTTATCTGTATTTATCCTGTTCATCCTTTAATCCTTTTTTGTCTGAATCAGGATGTACAGGATTTGAGGATTTGCAGGATTTAATTAATAACTAGGGCTTGCTAAATAAATCTGAAAACTCTACAGGTAAAGGGTTTTAGATATTTTGAATTTCAAAAAGTGTCAGGTTTTAGGAGGTGACAACTGAAAAACCTGGCATTTAATTTCTGGTTAAAGAAAAAATCTTGCTTATCCAACTCTTGAAACTGTCACCTGTCACCTGTCACCTGTCACCTAGCCTTCACAGATAGCTTTTTCAGCAAGTCCTAGTGTTGCTGATAAGGAGGATATTTGTTGAGGGAATTTTGGGGAGAATGGACTCCAACTGCAACAAAATTTCTTTTGAACAAATTCCCAGTAATGTGCTGTTGGGTAAATGTACTAATCTTTCTCCACTCCCAACTGGTGGTGTCATGATATCGGATAATGCTTGAGGAATGGTTTCTTTAGATTCTGGGGGGTATTCTGTGTAGTTAAAGTTTGCCCATTGTTGATCTAGAGTGTGGGTTTTTAGTTGTTTGATGGTGCGAGTTAGAAAGAATTCGTTTTCACCAAAGTATAAATATGTTGGCATGGTAGTACGGCAATTGTATTGTCGTATACGAGCGTTAGCTCTAAATCCACTATAATTTTGTCTGCATGGATGGGGAAGCAGTCATTCAACGAAATAACACTTTCGTTTACTGCTGCATACCTACTGGCTTTTTGGCAATCACACAGCCAAAAAATTCGCTCTAGTTTTATTTTTTTACTTTTGTAAAGTTAGTATCCAAACAGTGCTATGCTTTACTTAAGTAGTTACAATTAAGACAATAAAATATCACTAATCAAAAATATGAGAGTAAAGTCCGTTAAACATCTGAGAAGGTGGATTGTTGAGAAACAATCGTCTTTCTCTGTCATTACCCAAACTGGTTCGTCGCTTCCAGATCATATACAACCTGATTTTATGGGTTGTGAGGACAAAAATTCATCCAGTGAAAAAGTGGTTGGCTTTTTCAGTGCTTATCATGGTATGAAAGCTAACATAGCTAACTTCTTAGCAACAGGATTACAAAACGCTGAAGATGGACAGGCTATATATGAGTTTCTCCAAAATGCCGCAGATTGTGAATCCGATACATTTTACATTTTTTATAATGATAAGTTTTTTCTGGCTTTGAATAATGGCATAGAATTTAAGTTAAAAGATGTAGTTTCTATATTAAATACTAGTCAATCTAGTAAATCTGATAGTACAAATCAAGCAGTAGACTGCGACAAAATAGGTCGCTTTGGTATTGGTTTTAAATTGGTTCATAGATTAGTAGGTGAAAATGAAGGCTTAAAAGAATTAACAGAAGAATATAAAGGACCAATTTTGTTTAGTTGGACTAAACCCGAACAATTAGAATCACTTTTAAATGTTACTAACGTCCAACAAATAGAATATGATAATGATTTAGAGGGAGAATCTCCCTGGCTATTTAAAATTTTAATAACTAACTTTCCTACTCAACCAGGCGAAGAAGTTAAAGATTTAAGCTATAAAAATAATGTTGTATTCACAGAAAAAGAACTGGGTGAATTACTGCAATTTCTTAGAGAAAATCAATCTAAGTTAGAATTATCAAAGCTTCACAGAGGTTCATTATTTTTCCTAAATCTAGGTGCAGGTAAGAGCCAAGCTTTAGACAAGCATTATGAGCATGACCTAAAAAAAGGCGTGGAATGCTCTCTCAATATGCTGAAATCCCTAAATAATGTAAGATTAAAAGACAAGCATATTGAAAAACTTGATTTACAAACTATAGAGTTTAAAATACCTAAAGATTCTGATGATTTTATAGCAATAAATCCTACTGATAGAAAATGTGATATAAAGATTCTATTTGGACATTTACCTTACAAGAGAAGTGGAGAACTTAGAGATTATCCCAACTTCTATAAATACTTCCCAATGGGTGCAGAGGAACATAAATTAAGTTTTATTCTCCATTGTGATGCTTTTAAAATAGAAACAAATCGGCGAGAACTAGAAGAACTACCAACTAACAAAGCTATTTTTAAGTGGTTTATCACTCAATTTCTCAAGAAGTTAGATGAATATATTGAGAATAAACCTGATTATTATCGAGAGCTATATGCCAATATTTTGTTATCTTCTCAACCTTCAAAAGATTGGATAACTGAGTCGCTATATCAGCCTTTAACACATTATATATCTAGTAAAATACCTACCCATAGAGGAAATTTCTACAGTCAGGAAAAAGTTTATATTAAAAATACAGAACTCAATATCAGTCCTGTTGATTTTGGTATTCAAGGCAAAGAATGGTTTTACTGG
>NZ_JADEWA010000769.1:0-1082 GCF_015207865.1 Dolichospermum sp. LEGE 00246 | reverse complement strand
GAATTTTTCCACTATAGTTTAATTTTTGATACAGTATTAATGCTGAATGTAATATAACGCCATTATTTTCCATGTCAACACAAAAACCATCTGTGAGTCTGATTCGGGCTAAATCCTACGAACAGGAAGCTTTAAAAGAATCATTGGAAACACTACTAGAACCTTTAGGGGGTATGGCTGCTTTTGTGAAACCGGGAAACCGCGTTTTACTCAAACCCAACTTACTCACCGGTTCTCGTCCGACTAAAGAATGTACCACCCGTCCAGAATTAGTGCGTGCCGTTGCCGAAATGGTAATTGCCGTTGGTGGCAACCCATTTTTAGGAGATAGTCCCGCTTTTGGTAGTGCTAAGGGTGTGGCTATAGCCAATGGGTTATTACCAATTTTGGAAGAACTGAAGTTACCACTTGTGGAATTTCATGGTAAACGTTATCAAACGGTAAACGATAATTTTAATCACTTGCTTTTATCTAAAGAAGCAATGGAAGCAGATGTGATTATTAATCTTCCTAAAGTGAAATCTCATATGCAATTAACTCTAACTTTAGGAGTAAAAAATCTCTTTGGCTGTGTTCCTGGGAAAATGAAAGCTTGGTGGCACATGGAATCTGGCAAAGATGCTGACAAATTTGGAGAAATGTTAGTAGAAACTGCCAGGGCAATTAATCCAACTTTAACAATTTTAGATGGAATTATTGGTCATGAAGGTAATGGACCAAGTGGGGGAGAACCTCGGAATTTAGAAATTTTAGCAGCATCAAGTAATGTATTTGCTTTAGATAGAGCAATGTTAGAAGTTCTCCAAGTTGCACCTGCACAAGTTCCCACGATTGCAGCTTCACAACGATTGGGAATATGTCCAGAATTAAGTGATATTCACTTTCCGAATTTATCCCCCGATTTATTACAAATTACAGATTGGCAATTACCGGAAAAGTTAATGCCCATAGATTTTGCTATGCCCCGTGTGATTAAATCTACCTTTAGGCATCTTTACATCCGCTTTATTAAAGAACCTATGAGCGCTTATAGAGTCAGTCGGTAAAAAGAGGCAGGGGAGTTGGGGAGGTAGGGGAGTAGG
>NZ_JADEWA010000768.1:0-1082 GCF_015207865.1 Dolichospermum sp. LEGE 00246 | reverse complement strand
GAGTAGGGGAGTGGGGGGAGTAGGGGAGAAATCTCATTCTTCATTCTTCATTCTTCATTCTTCATTCTTCATTCTTCATTCTTCTGATAGCGCAGGGTGGCGTTAGCCATACTCGTGAATGGGCGCAGGCCCTGCGCCCCTACTTCCTGACTTCTACAAATATCCGTTTTCTGCTAGGAATGCGGTTGTAATTTCCTCTTGTTGATGGTGATTATTTCCGGGAGTTAGGAATTTTTCTACGTATTTACCCAGGATGTCTCCTTCTAAATTTACCCAACTCCCTGCTACTAAATGACTGAGATTGGTTTCGCTGTAGGTCAGGGGAATGACGGCGACTGTAAATTGAGATGATTCTGATTTGTATGCAGCGATGGTGAGGCTGATACCATTGATAGCAATGCTACCTTTAGGAACTATATAACGAGCGATCGCTTCTGGGGCAATAAAGGTCATTTCCCAAGAACTAGCTGTTTGTTCAGATGTGATTAACTGACCAATTCCATCTACATGACCCATGACGAAATGACCCCCAACTTTACCACCTACCCGCAGGGACGGTTCTAAGTTGACGGATCTTTGTTGAGTTTCTTCTTTACCCAATGTAGTGCGGCGGAGGGTTTCCGGCGAAGCGGTGGCAATAAACCCATCTTTTAAGATTTCTTCAACTGTTAGACATACGCCATCTACCGCTACACTATCACCATAGGCTAAGTCCTGAATGATCATCTTTGAGTGATTCAGATAACTAATCTGCCACAGATCTCCCATTACGGGTTTTATCGTTCCCAAACCTTGAATTAATCCTGTAAACACAGCTTTTCCAAAACTAATTTTATTTATTCCCTAATTTTGGCGGAAATTAACTAATAATTCTCGGAAAAAATGTAAACCTTTCCCGTTTGAATTTTTTTCCCAATTCCGGTAAATGAATATTAACATATTAACATCAATCCCCAGGCATACTTGAATCGGAGGATTAAAGAAGGATAAAATATGAAGGGTAAATAAATTAGTTGTTAAGATGGTGTGAAATTAGTTTATTTATACCTAATTGTTAGTACACCACAGTAACAGTCAAATAA
>NZ_JADEWA010000134.1:0-11729 GCF_015207865.1 Dolichospermum sp. LEGE 00246 | reverse complement strand
GAGTTGGGGGAGTTGGGGGAACATTACCCGTCAAAATAAATTTGACGAACTACTAGAGGCAGGATTTATGTCTAAATGTTATGGAAATAACACGGACATATCTTGTATTTTTTTACAAAACTGTGTATATTAATATATTCTACCCTTGCATATAGTAATCTTAGCTAATTTGTGCAACTTGTTGTTCTAACTAACTACTTTAGGGCTAACAAGAATCAAAAACGGTTTCACAAATAATTTAGATAGGATTACTGCTGTATAACACAAATAAAGAGATTTCTGCTATGATCAACAAATTAATTAATACTAACATTAAGAGTTCTCATGTTTTACCAACTCCTAATGAGGTTAAGGCAAAATTACCTTTAACTAAAACTGCTGAAAATACAATTTTAAAATTCAGACAAGAAATAGAAAATATTTTAGATTTTCAAGATCGACGTAAATTCATTGTAGTCGGTCCTTGTTCAATTCATGATCCAAAAGCGGCGATAGAATATGGAGAAAAGTTGCTAGGCTTGGCAGAAAAAGTTCAGGATAAACTACTGTTAATCATGCGGGTTTATTTTGAAAAACCCAGAACTACTGTAGGCTGGAAAGGATTAATTAATGATCCGAAAATGGATGATTCTTTTCATGTAGAAGAAGGAATTTTAATTGCCAGAAACTTACTATTAAAGTTAACAGATTTAGGATTACCCACTGCTACAGAAGCACTTGATCCAATCATACCTCAATATATAAGTGAACTGGTTTCCTGGTCTGCAATTGGTGCAAGGACAACCGAATCGCAAACACACCGAGAAATGGCTAGTGGTTTATCTATGCCAGTAGGTTTTAAAAATGGTACTGACGGTAATATTCAAGTTGCTGTAAATGCCCTCAAATCAGCAAAAACTCCCCATAATTTCCTGGGTATTAATCAAAAGGGACAAGTGAGTGTATTTCAAACTAGGGGAAATGCTCATGGTCATGTAATTTTGCGTGGTGGAAATCAGCCTAATTTTGATGCCGAGAATATTCAGTTAGTAGAGGAACAATTAAAAGCAGCTAACTTATCACCAAGAATAGTTGTTGATTGTAGTCATGGTAATACTAATAAAGATTACAGATTACAATCTATGGTGTTTGAGAATATTATCCAGCAAGTATTAGATGGTACTAATTCCATTGTAGGAATGATGCTAGAATCGAATTTGTATGAAGGTAGTCAAGTAATTACAGGGAATCGTGAAGACTTAAAATATGGTGTTTCCGTAACTGATAAATGTATCAATTGGCAGGAAACTGAAAGAATTATTTTGGCTGCTCACAGTAAATTACAATAAACTTACAGCAGTTTTTATGTATTTACACCACATGAATTATTTTAATTCTTCTCTTTGCGTGTGGCTTTGCAGTTAGTTAGATCTTGTACCTCATTAATCTGCATCTTCCTCTAACATACCTCTAAGATACAAGGTTGGGTTGTGGAACGTAAACGTATCCCTGCGAGACAATGCGTGAACGCGGAGCAATCGGAGCGTATCCCTGCGAACTGCTTGCAGCAGCGCTTCGCTATCGCCGGAGGCATCAGCCATCATAAATAAGTAGTGAGACAGAATTAATTACACAATGTCATTGCGTTAGCGTAGCGTGGCGTTAGCCATATGGAAAGAAGTTGAATAAAGCAATCGCCAGGGTTGTGATTGCTTCCCTTCCCTCGCAATGACTGTAAATATTTTTGTCCAATTACTTAAAAGTGGGATTGGTGCGGATCGAACGCACGGCCTAGCGCTTAGGAGGCGCTCGCTCTATCCAACTGAGCTACAACCCCAAGGATGACGTAAATATCATAATAGCAGCATTTTTATTGCGATCGCCAACAATAATCCCAATCATCACCACCGACTTCTAACCCGCAAAGATTACTACTTGCAGTCAGGATAACTTGAGATTTGCCGCTATTAAGTTCTCGCAATTCTAAAGTGATTTCCCCTTGCATGGTATCTCGACAACAAAAAGTTAAACCATTAGTTGTAGGTGCGCGGAGGGGTGTACCGGGAAGATGGGTAGTCCCTGTCAGTTCAATTTCGTAATTGAGGTTTTTGGCTTGCATTTGCCATCTACCCCAGGGTTGAATTTGCCATGTTACCTCTGAATTCCAGGGAACAAATTCATAAAATTTGCCTTGGTGGTGAATACCAATCATGGCGACTGATTCCATCCACCATAATACACCACGTTTGCCGCCACCGGCTGTTAAAGCTAAGTCTGGTTGATTGATAAAGGCATTACAATTTAGCCAAAACCATTTTTGGGGAAAAGCACCACCCCAATTTTTTTCCGCGTATGCTGGGGCATTTGTGAATTCATAAATTTTACCATGCCAATCTATCCAACCGCTGGCTAAACCATGAGCCATTAAAATTTGCCAACCAGGTTCAAATATCTGAGAAAATGATAACCAACCGGCGGTTGATTGCTGAGGACTATTTTGATTTCCCCATGCGTACATGGGTTGAATTGCATACTCCCATCGGCAATAATTACCAGTGGTAGGATCTGTAATTATGCCTTGGTTTAAGGTAGCTGTGGCTTGATAGCCTTCTTGAATATGGTGTGCAAATTCACGAGGAATAAGATACAGAGGTGAAACTTGTAAGTTGGTTTTTCCCCAATGTCCTAATCCCAAAATATCCCGACTTGCCCAAAATTTGTTGATATCAGGAAAAGTGCGACAAAGGTATTCATCATTTATACCCAGGATTTGGGCTGCTCCGCCACTGTAGGGCTGATTGCCTCTTGGGTCTTCGATGGAGTACATGAAGGCGATAGTTTGCCGAATTTCGGTCAGTGTTACCCGGTAATACCAGCCCTCAAAAAAACGGCGATCGCTCCCATCCCAATGGTAGCCACTATGGGGAGTTTGGGTGAAATCAAAGAAATTTTTGGGAATATTCAGCATAAATTGTGTTTTATTGGACTTCGTAAGGTTAAAATTTGAGCTTTTACTTAAAGGGGATATATGGATGTAAAAACGCAAGTTATTACATTCTCAAGTATATTTATTTTTTGGTATTGGCAATGTGGAAACTTTAGACTAAAATGGGGTATCGGCTGAATAACTAGGGGCAACTACCTAATTCGGGAAAAATTTTACGCCATTTGAGGGTTGTCATTGAACGATTTCCCCCGGATTATTGAGCGGATACAAAATGGTGTATCCACTGAATTTCACTACATATTCCGTATTTTAAGCTTCATCATCTGTAATTACTGAACAAGAAATGTAAACCAAAAATAAAAGTTAGTTCTTCTTACACATCACAAAAAGACATTTTACAAACCATCAACATTCCACATTCCCCGATGATACTTAATCCTATTTTCCAGACAGCGTTTAGGTTGATGCAGCATATTATAGATTAATGAGGTACAGGATCTTAATTCAAAGCCAAACAGCAATCTAGCTTTACAAAAGAAGGGAACAGGGAACAGATAAGAAACTAAAGTTTCACCAGTTTAGAGCTTCAGTCAAAAAAAAGATGTTTTTAAAAGATGCGTAGCACGAAAAAACAGTGTCATTATTTCAATCTCATGTTTTTAAACATGAGTTTTTCCAGTTCCCTGTTGCTTCTTCCGCTGAATACTGACTCCTCAATTCTGATGTAAGTCTCTGACTAACTCAATTTGATGCTGTTCCTCTTTCTATCGCTGAGTCTAAACTCAAGTGGCTAGAAACTTGACAATTTGGTATGCGTTGTGATTAAGTGTTTAATACCAGGTAGATATATTTAAGATTCAATTACGAACTGTTGTAAAATCGCGCAGTGTAGTAAGGTGTGTCTATTTGGGAAGATTTGTGAAGTACAAGGTTTACTGCTACACAATTGCATATCATCTGGCTTAAGATCTTTTCTTACCTTAAATGCAAAAAAGGTATTGATTCACAAATTCATGTTTTTACAAGCCAAGCTCTAAAAAAATACTTATGCTAGAGATAGGATTTGAGACTAATAGGGGCAGTATTCAGTTAGTGAAACTCCCACGCTTTATCTCTCTATTTCTGATGATGGGAGATGTTTTTGGCCTATTTGTCTGTTTAGGAATTAGTTCTTACGGGACTCTGAATCATCCATTGATAGGATTTGATCCATTTGTATATGGATTTATACTACTGACTTTAACAGGAATGTATTTGTTAAATACATACCATCCAGAGAAAGAAATTGCTGGGTTACAATCTCCGACTCGCATCCTGATCAGCAGTCTAATAGTTGCCATCATAACTTCCGTGTTAATTAATTTATCGGGAAACTGGGAAGATAATCCAGTAGGGATGCGGGGTATATTATTAGTTAACCTGGGAATTTTTACTATCTGGGCAATGATATTAAGAATATGGGCATTTAATTGGTGGCGATCGCAAGCTCAACAAAGTCGTTGGTTAATGCTAGGAGCCAACAATCATGCCATAAAATTTGCCCAAATGTTCTTAACCCAAAATCCATTGGGGCGATTAGTTATCCTGACGGAAACTGGTCAACATATCCCTGAATTAGCAGAAATCGAACCCCAATTAAGTCATGAAGGATCTCTCAATGACTTATCTTATTGGAGTCATCAACCCTTATCGGGAGTAGTAGTAGGAACTCAAATCAGTCTCTCTGATCAACAAGTACAGAGTCTCATGCAACTCCGACTAAAAGGGATTCCCGTGTACCGTCTACCTGATATTTGGGAAACCCTATGCTACAAACTTCCCTCATCTCTACTCGAAGATGAGTGGTTTGCCTTCAGCAGTGGTTTTAACCTAGTATTTTGTGGTGACAGTCTCAAAATCAAAGGGGTTATGGATATAATCGTTACTGGTCTGTTGTCTCTGCTGGTGTCACCACTCATGATATTTGTAGGACTGATCATCAAATTAGATAGTCCAGGACCAATTTTTTATAGCCAATTACGAACAGGATTGTATGGTAAACCATTTCGGGTTTACAAATTCCGTTCCATGTATCAAGACGCGGAAAAGAGGGGCGCACAATGGGCAAGTCAACGTGACCAACGTATTACCAGAGTAGGATATTGGCTACGAGTTCTGCGAATTGATGAACTCCCCCAAATTTGGAATGTTTTGCGTGGAGAAATGAGTCTGATTGGTCCGCGTCCAGAAAGGCCAGAATTTGATGTTAAGCTCAAAGAAGCAATTCCCTATTACGAAATGCGTTATCTAGTCAAACCAGGAATTACTGGTTGGGCCCAGGTGCTTTATGCCTACGGAGCTTCTCTAGAAGATGCCTATGAAAAGCTATCTTACGACCTTTACTATATCAAGAACTATTCTTTATGGTTGGATATGGTGATAGTTTTGAAAACCATCAGAGTTGTTTTATTAGGTAAAGGCAGATGAATCAAAAAGTCTTGGTAACTGGAGGTGCTGGCTATATTGGTTCCCACGTCGTGCGTCAACTAGGTGAGGCTGGCTATGATGTGGTTGTATATGATAATTGTTCTACAGGAGTAGCACAAGCTGTACTTTATGGTCAGCTAATTATTGGTGACTTAGGAGATATAGACCGCCTTTACCAAGTCTTTGGCAAACATCAATTTAGTGCGGTATTGCACTTCGCTGCCAGTCTAGTTGTACCAGAATCCGTTGCCCAACCCCTTGATTACTACGCCAACAACACCCGGAATACTCTGAACTTACTGCGTTGCTGTAGTATCATGGGGGTTAACCAGTTGATATTTTCCAGTACAGCCGCAGTTTACGGCGAACCCAGAGAAAATCCCGTCACAGAGCTTACTCCTACCCTGCCCATTAACCCCTACGGTCGCTCCAAACTGATGAGCGAATGGATGATTCAAGACTACGGAATGGCATCTCGGCTGCGGTATGTAATTCTCCGCTATTTCAACGTTGCGGGAGCAGACCCCGGCGGTAGAATCGGACAAAACTCAAGGAATGCAACTCATTTAATTGCCAGTGCTTGTAATGCAGCCCTGAAACGCCAAGCAGAATTCAAGATATTTGGCAATGATTTCCCCACCCCAGATGGGACAGGAATTAGAGATTATATCCATGTCGAAGATCTAGCCACAGCCCATGTTGATGGGTTACGCTATCTAGGACGGGGTGGAGAAAGTCAAATTCTCAACTGTGGTTATGGCAAAGGTTATAGTGTGAGACAAGTTGTGGAACGAGTTAAGGACATTTCTGGGGTAGATTTTCCTGTGATTGAAGTGGCGCGTCGTCCCGGAGATCCAGCCTGTGTGACGGCTGATGCAGAAAAAATTAAACAGGTATTGAATTGGCAACCCAGGTATAATAACCTAAATAAAATAATCTCCAGCTTTCTCGCATGGGAAAAAGGTAAGCTGTGTAACACCTAAAGTCAGTAACCCAGCCCTAAAGGGACTGGGCTTGCAAGAGTAATCAAGCAAGCCGTGCTGACCAGACCACCCTGAGCGTAGTCGAAGGGTAGCCGTTATTTGAGTCACGACACCCCGGAATGCGAAGCTAGTTCCCTGCTCTGTCATTTGCAATTAAACAGTTTTAAGGTCACTGAAACAGTGTTGCAAGTCTAACAAGCTCTTATAACTGGTCGAAGCTAACATCACCCCAGAAATGGGAGTTGGTTTCCAGATTCC
The DNA here is from genome assembly GCF_015207865.1 of Dolichospermum sp. LEGE 00246. Classification (NCBI taxonomy): domain Bacteria; kingdom Bacillati; phylum Cyanobacteriota; class Cyanophyceae; order Nostocales; family Aphanizomenonaceae; genus Dolichospermum; species Dolichospermum sp. LEGE 00246. The sequence continues at coordinate 5,096 of NZ_JADEWA010000134.1, read as the reverse complement.
AATCAAAAATCTGGTTTCAATTTTAATATCCACAGCGGTTAAAACCGCACGTGTCGCTTCCCTCTCAGGTCTAAAGACACTGAGTTTCCCACTTACCGCGAGGTCTTATGATTAAATTTCCTGAGATGTAACCTAGAAAAGTCTTTGATTGATCAAATAGTGGGAAAAATTATTTATTTACTTACTTACTTAGTTTGGTACTATAAACGATAATCAAACTGCGTAACAAATAATCGCTATTTTACAAATATTAAATGCCAAAAGCCGGGGATGGGTAATTTTTGTTAAACCGGATGATCTACAATTTGTACAGCGCTTCCTACACTTAGTATGTTTTCTTAAATTAATTTATGTCCATTAACCAAGAAGACCAAGATTCCCCTATTGATATTCAACAATACTGGCTGATATTCAAAAGACGTTGGCTGGTAGCATCAATTGTCTTTGCCTCCGTCTTCGGAGTTACAGCCTTTGTCACTTATTTGACAAAACCAGTTTACGAGTCAGAAGGGAAATTGGTTTTCACTAAAAAAAGCGGGGCTTCATCACTCTCAAGTCTCTCTCAACAGATGGGAGAATTGGGCGCACTGACAAACCTTAGCAACCCAGTAGATACTGAATCTGAGATCATCCGTTCCTATCCCATCGTTATAAAAACTATTACCACACTAAAGTTGACAGATAATCAAGGCAAACAGCTTTCTTTGGAAGTTTTTCTCAAAAAACTGAAGCTGAAGACTGTCCGAGGAACAGATGTGATGCAGCTTTCTTACAAAAGTACAAATCCCCAGGAAGCAGCAGATGTGGTGAATTCCCTGATGAAATATTACTTAGAGAGTAATGTTCGCACTAACCGCACCGAAGCTAGGTCAGCGCGAGAATTTTTATCCAAGGAATTACCAGAAGTTGAACACCGAGTTACGAAAGCAGAAATGAACTTACGCCGGTTTAAGGAGAACAACCGAGTGGTGGCTCTGGATGTAGAAGCGAAAACTGGTTTGGAATCCCTGGGAAAGCTGAATGAAGCAATTACCCAGAGTCAAGGGGAATTGGCGGCGGTCTTGACTCGTTCCGTAGCTTTACAGAATGAAATGAAACTGGGTACACAACAGGCTGTGGATCTCAGTACCTTAAGTCAATCCCCCGGTGTACAACAAGTACTCACAGAATACCAGAAAACCCAATCTGAACTAGCAGTGGCGCGAAGTCTTTATACTGGTGATAATCCAAAGGTCGTGGATTTAGTCATGAAAGAGGCATCTCTGAAAAACGTACTAGAACAGCGAGTCAGCCAGACTGTTGGTAGTTCCGAGTTCCTATCCAAACAGAATTTGCAGATAGGAGAACTTAAACAGGTATTAACTCAAGACCTTGTCAAATCAGAAGTAGAAAGGTTAGCATTAACAAAACAAATAGAGGAATTGCAAAGGGTATTTATAGTTAACAGGAGACGTTTGGATAGCTTACCTCGACTGGAACAACAACAACAACAGCTACAGCGACAGTTAACTGTTGCACAAATCACCTATCAAGAATTTCTGAAGCAATTCCAGTTGGTTCAGGTTTTAGAGAATCAGAATGTAGGTAATTCGCGGATCATTTCTGGAGCTTTAGTTCCTGAACGTCCCATTTCTCCTAAGATTCCCCTCAACCTCGCACTAGGCGGATTTTTGGGAGTTATTTTAGGCGCAGGAACGGCGCTACTGTTGGAATCCATGAATCAATCCCTCAAAAATATTGAAGAAGCCAATCGGCTGTTGGGCTTTCCTTTGCTGGGGACGATTCCCCAATATGGGGAAAAAAATCCGAAAAATCGGCAGGAAGGTCGGCAAGAGTTGCCATTATTGGATGACCCCTATTCACCAGTCAGTACGTCTTTTGAAATGCTCCAGACTAACCTGGGGTTCACTTGCTCTGACAAAGAATTGCGGGTAATTTTGGTGACTAGTGCAACCCCAGGAGAGGGTAAATCTTTTGTGGCGGCAAATCTGGCTCTAGCAGCAGCTTATGTAGGAAGACGAGTCTTGTTAGTGGATGCTGATATGCGTCTTCCCCGTCAGCACCGGATTTGGGAAATACACAATTTGCTGGGATTAAGCAATATCTTGGCCAGTCAGGCGCAGTTAGAAAATGCTGTCCAGGAAGTATCCCCTCTGGTGAATATGTTACCAGCAGGAAAAATTCCGCCTAACCCAGTGGCACTGTTAGATTCCCAGCGCATGGCTGCCTTGGTTGAAGAGGCTAGTAAGGATTATGATTTCGTAATTATTGACACACCTCCCTTAACGGCTGTTACTGATCCCCTGATTGTTGGCAAGTATGTGGATGGGTTATTGCTGGTTGTCCGTCCCGGTGCAGTGGAGTATTCAGCGGTAACTGCGGCGAAGTCATTACTTGAGCAGGCGAGAGTGCCTATTTTGGGCATGGTGGTGAATGGTATTGGTAAGGAAAGTGGTTATGGTGGATATTACTATGCCAGTGGTTATTACGGAGGTAAAGAAGACAAGAAGAAGTCTTCGGAGGCTAATGTGCGGTCAGGGTTTTTTGGTCGGGTGTAATTTGTCTTTACACTCTGACGAGATTAATTAAATTGTCTGTGTTTTAGGAGTTGAGCTTTGATGGTCTTTTGATCTCGGTTCCTCCCTCGCAACCTGCTCGTAACTGAGAAGGCCGGAGCAGGGGAAAGCTATGTCTAATTAAGGTATAACTCTCGAAACAATGTCTGCGATCCTGATGATTTAAGTATTCTAGTATTTTTGTGCGATCGCCAACCAATACTAATGGAAAAAACCGATATTCTGCCTGCATTGGCAGGAGTAGAGTTAAAATTAACTGTTGATAATGTATTTAGCTGGTTAAAAATGGCTTAACTAAGCAATATATTGGATAAGATAAGAGTCTTAGAGACTTCCAATAAAAAAATATCCCAAAATTCCTTGTGGTGCAGGCATCTTGCCTGCTAATAATACAAGTAGTTCATCTTTTTTGTGGAGTTCTCTTAGAGAGTTCCAATTAAAAAAATACCCAAAAATCCCTTGTGGTGCAGGCATCTTGCCTGTTACCATCAAGGACAGGCAGGATGCCTATCCCACAAAATTGGGTAATTTATTTTTTGGTGTTCCCTTACAAAGGGGGGCTAAATTCCTCAAAGTCCCCCTTTTTAAGGGGATTTAGGGGGATCTGCGGGTGTCAGATCCCACACGAAAAAGTTTTCAAACAACCTCTAAGAGGAGAAGGTTAGTGAGAGGTGCGGAGAGAGGCTTTGACCCCCCATTCCCTCGTAGGGAAGAATTTATACGTTTCCCAAGTTCTGATCTATAGGATATAATTATCTCAGAGGATGTTTGAAAAGTTTCCGGCGATTATAAAGATGCCTCCGGCTCCCGTCAGGGATACGCGACTACACAAACCAAGTCCACCTATTCCTACATTCCCTTAAACGATTTCCACAGTCGGCTACCCCAATCATAAATATATGACCATCAGTGCCGTAAAAAATATTACAAAAGATATTACATTAGAAAAGTTCTTAATGATGCCGGAGACCAAGCCTGCGTCAGAGTTCTTGGATGGAGATATTATTCAAAAACCCATGCCTAAAGGAAGACACAGCCGACTGCAAGGGAAACTTAGCAGCGAAATTAATTTGGTGAGTGAATCTGAAAAAATTGCCTATGCTTTTCCTGAACTCAGGTGTAGCTTTGGTAGTAGGTCAATTGTTCCTGATATAGCAGTTTTTACATGGGAACATATTCCTTTCCTTAGCAGTGGAGAAGTCCCAGATAGATTTGAACAGTCCCCAGATTGGGTAATTGAGATTCTTTCTCCTGAACAGAAATCAAATAAAGTGATTGGCAATATCTTGTATTGTATGGAGCATGGATGTAAATTAGGATGGTTTCTTGATCCTGATGACTTAAGTATTCTAGTATTTTTGTGCGATCGCCAACCAATACTGATGGAGAAAACCGATCTTCTGCCTGCATTGGCAGGAGTAGATTTAAAATTAACTGTTGATAATGTATTTGGCTGGTTGAAAATGGCTTAACTAAGCAATACATTAGACATCTCCGGTAAAGATTGTAGAGACGTTCCATGGAACGTCTCTACAGGGGTTTCATGTCACGCATATTTAATTTTTGGAGATGTCTATTGGATAAGATAAGAATCTTAGAGACTTCCAATAAAAAAATATCCCAAAATTTCTTGTGGTGCAGGCATCTTGCCTGCTAACAATACAAGCAGTTCATCTTTTTTGTGGAGTTCTCTTAGGGACTTCCAATTAAAAAAATACCCAAAAATCCCTTGTGGTGCAGGCATCTTGCCTGCTAACAATACAAGCAGTTCATCTTTTTTGTGGAGTTCTCTTAGAGAATTCCAATTAAAAAAATATCCCAAAAATCCCTTGTGGTGCAGGCATCTTGCCTGCTAACAATACAAGCAGTTCATCTTTTTTGTGGAGTTCTCTTAGGGACTTCCAATTAAAAAAATACCCAAAAATCCCTTGTGGTGCAGGCATCTTGCCTGTTACCATCAAGGACAGGCAGGATGCCTATCCCACAAAATTGGGTAATTTATTTTTTGGTGTTCCCTAAGAGGAGAGGGTTAGTGAGATGTGCGGTGAGAGGCTTTGAACCCCCCCATTCCCTCGTAGGAAAGAATTTATACGTTTCCCAAGTTCTGATCTATAGGATATAATTCTCTTAGAGGATGTTTGAAAAGGGTAATTTATTTTTTGGTGTTCCCTTAAACGATTTCCACAGTCGGCTACCCCAATCATAAATATATGACCATCAGTGCCGTAAAAGATATTACATTAGAAAAGTTCTTAATGATGCCGGAGACCAAGCCTGCATTAGAGTTCTTGGAGGGAGATATTATTCAAAAACCTATGCCTAAAGGAAGACACAGTTGTTTACAGTACGAATTATGTAATGGAATTAATCAGATTACAAAAAAGGGGAAGTTAGCCTATGCTTTTCCTGAACTCAGGTGTAGCTTTGGTAGTAGGTCAATTGTTCCTGATATAGCAGTTTTTACATGGGAACATATTCCTTTCCTTAGCAGTGGAGAAGTCCCAGATAGATTTGAACAGT
>NZ_JADEWA010000767.1:0-1092 GCF_015207865.1 Dolichospermum sp. LEGE 00246 | reverse complement strand
GTGGGGGGAGTAGGGGAGTGGGGGAGAGATTTCTTACTTCTGAACTCCTGAATGGGCGCAGTCCCTGCGCCCCTACCTCCTGATAGCGCAGCGTGGCCTTAGCGATACTCCTGAAATCGTGACTTCTGACTCCTAAATTCAAATCACTAATTACCCATTAGTAATTATGAATGTGATAATGTAATAAGTAAGGGAAAACACAAAATTAAAATTTCATAGTAGGAAACACCATACTTGTGGAAATGTGTCAACCCTGCCAAGGCTAGAAGTGCGATAATACGCCAGTTTCTGCGACCCGGTTAAATAAAATTGAGGTACTATCTCAGGAGCGGTCAGTTTAATGGATTATATAGAAAAGGTGCTGGAAAAGCTGAAAGAATTAGCGCGGAAGTTAATTGATAGTCTGCTAGGTCCAGAGGCTGAACCGGAACCGGAACTGATTCCGATTCCTGTACATGAACGTTCTATGCGCCGTCGCTAAAGTTTTTAAGGTGTGGGAGTTGAATTTGCCAGCTTTAAGTATTCTTGTGCTGCATGGACCAAACCTAAATTTGCTGGGACTTAGAGAACCGGGAATTTATGGTTCGTTGACTTTGGCAGAAATTAATCGCTTGTTAGAGTCCAAAGCAATGGAACTGCAAGCAGATATTTTGTTCATGCAGTCAAATAATGAAGGGGTTTTAGTAGATGCTATTCACGGGGCATTAGGAAAGCATCAGGGGATTGTGATTAACGCTGGGGCTTACACTCATACTAGTGTGGCTTTGCGGGATGCGATCGCTGCTGTTAATTTACCTACTGTTGAAGTACATCTGAGTAATATTTATCGTCGGGAAGATTTCCGTCATCATTCTTATATCGCACCAGTGGTAATTGGCCAAATCAGTGGCTTTGGCGCTCAAAGTTATTTGTTAGGTCTGGAAGCACTGGTGTATTATTTAAATCAGTAATAGGTGACAGGTGACAGGTGACAGGTGACAGGTGACAGGTGACAGGTGACAGGTGACAGGTGACAGGTGACAGGTGACAGGTGACAGGTGACAGGTGACAGGTGACAGGTGACAGGTGACAGGTGACAGGTGACAGGTGACA
>NZ_JADEWA010000766.1:0-1107 GCF_015207865.1 Dolichospermum sp. LEGE 00246 | reverse complement strand
GTATTAGTAATACAACAAAAATATTTTGTATAGTGAATGGTCATTTGCCAACATACTACAGTAATAAATTGAAAATTAAAAAAGCAAATAATATCATTTTTTTAGCAGAGATTTATAAACAAAACTCAATACATTTAACCAACAAGTATCTAACCCTAATTAGACGTGAATTCGATAGCGTAGCGTGACGACGTAGGAGTTATTGAACCTCACCCCAATCCCTCTCCGCGTTGGAGAGGGGCATATTGGTTTGTTTTTATCAGCATAAAATCAGAGTTTTAAGCCTCTCCAGTATTAAATATTATTCCTTTTCCCTCTCCTCTTAGGGAACACCAAAAAATAAATTACCCAATTTTGTGGGATGGGCATACTATGGCTAACGCCACGCTACGCGAACGACAAGCTCGGCACAAGTCCTGCCCGTCCTTGATGATTAGCGGGCAAATTCGTCCCGCACCACAAGAAATTTTTGGGTATTTTTTCAATTGGAAGTCCCTTAAAGACTGTTTTAAAGGTGGTATACCGTAATTTTCATCACATTGTTACCCCCCTTCATAAGCTACGGTGTACACACAAGTTATCGAATCACCATTATTCCTCAAATTACCCCACCCTAACCCTCCCCGATGCTTTGGGGAGGGAACTAATTTTTCCGGTTTCCCCCGATGCTTTGGGGGGATTAAGTAGTGAGACAGAATTAATTACACAATGTCATTGCGTTAGCGCAGCGTGGTGTTAGCCATATGGAACGAAGTGAAATCAAGCAATTCCAAGGGTTATGATTGCTTCCCTTCGCTCGCAATGACTGTAAATATTTTCGTCCAATTACTTAAGAAGGGTAATTTAACTTGTGTGTACACGATAGCCCCTTTATAAGCGGAGGGTTAGGGAGGGGTAAAACATTTGATATAGCACTACTTAATTGATCTTGAGTAGTCAACACAAAAACCCCTGTTTAATGCAGGGGTCAATATATTTTTTTGACACTCCCCGGTCTAAAGACACGGGGATTCTTAATCGAATAATTGCAAACACAACTGCTCGAATAATATCCGCTTTTCAGGTATTACCTTAGATGTACGGTTCCCCGCCTGATGCCGTTTGCCA
>NZ_JADEWA010000011.1:0-30252 GCF_015207865.1 Dolichospermum sp. LEGE 00246 | reverse complement strand
ATCTATATCTATATCTCCTGAAGAAATTTTCACAGAATTACAAGAATCTGGTATTAAAGTTGATATTCTGGTAAATAATGCTGGGTTTGGGACTTATGGTTTGTTTAATGAAACTAATCTCAAGACTGAATTAGAAATGTTGCAAGTAAATTTAGTTTGTCTGACCCATTTAACTAAGTTGTTTCTCAAAGAAATGGTTAAACAAGGTCATGGCAAGATATTAAATGTTGCTTCTGCGGCTGCATTTCAACCAGGTCCGTTAATGGCAGTGTATTTTGCCACTAAAGCCTATATTCTATCATTTTCAGAAGCGATCGCTAATGAATTAGAAGGTACAGGTGTCACCGTCACAGTTCTTTGTCCAGGTTCAACTGCATCTGCTTTTCATGAAAGAACCGGCATGGCAGATTCTAAAATGCTGAAGGGGAAAAATATGATGGATGCGGAAACTGTGGCTCAGATGGGCTATGATGCGTTAATGAGAGGAAAGACAATTGTTATTCCTGGGTTTATGAATAAAATGATGTCAAAATGTGTGAGGTTTATTCCTAGAAAACTTGTCACAAAAATTGTCAGAAGTATGCAAGAAGACAAGTAGGGGTTTAGAACTGCTGAACCGTCACAAAATTAGATCATGATAGAATCTTATTAATATCACAATTATTAACTCTGTGTTGATATTATGCGAACACAAACAAGATACTACACACCAGAAGAATACCTAGAACTCGAAGAACAAGCAGAGTATAAAAGCGAATATCGGGATGGAGAAATTATAGCTATGACTGGAGGAACAACAAATCATAATAAAATAGCTCTTAATTTCGCAGCTTCCTTAAAATACGGATTAAGAAAGAAAAACTATGCCGTTTATATTGGTGATGTCCGCTTGTGGATACCGCGTTATCGTCAACATACATACCCTGATGTGATGATAATTCAAGGAGAACCTATTTATGCTACTGAAAATACTACCACTGTGATGAATCCTTTATTAATTGCTGAAGTTTCATCTAAATCAACTAGTAATTATGACCAAAGTGATAAATTCATGTATTATCGTTCTATACCTGAATTTAAAGAATATATTTTAATCAATCAATATCAATATCATGTCATGCAATATGTGAAAACAAATGATGGTAAATGGATATTCACAGAGTTAGAATCGGAATCAGATATTTTAACATTACAAACTATAGATTTTCAGATTGCTTTAAGTGAAATATATGAACAGGTAAATTTTACCCAAAGCAATGAAAATCAAGAATAATCATAATGTATCTTTGATATCCTGTATTTGCTGTTATACTGATTTGCCGTGAGACTAAAATTCATACCCTTAATCAGCAACGCCGAATTTTGGGCTTTGGTGGGTGAAGGTATGATTTTCAGGCTTCGCCCCGCTTCGCTAACACGCAAAGGCGCAGAGTCGCAGAGAGTAAGAGTTTGAGAAATAGAATGTTTGATTTTTATACCTCAGTTCAGCAATGTCCATATTTAATGATTAGTTGTTCTTCTAGTTATCATTGACTAATATTTACTCATAAGATATAAAAAACACGGGTTTCATGTCGAAATATTAAGGAATATTGTATTTATATCAAAACCTGGAGCTACAAAGGAAATTCAGCCAAAAGTCCGTGATAGGATACTTTGGGAAAATATTCATAATTAGGAGAAAACCTTTGACACTACGGGTTGCTGTTGTGGGTTCGGGACCTGCGGGTTCATGCGCTGCCGAAACCCTAGCTAAAGCTGGGATTGAAACCTATTTGTTTGAGCGCAAGTTAGATAACGCCAAACCTTGTGGGGGCGCTATTCCCCTGTGCATGGTGAGTGAGTTTGACTTACCTCCGGCAATTATTGACCGTCGGGTACGGAAGATGAAAATGATTTCTCCTTCTAATCGTGAAGTTGATATCAATCTGATAAATGAAGAAGAATATATAGGAATGTGCCGCCGAGAAGTGCTGGATGGTTTCTTGCGGGACCGGGCGGCAAAATTAGGGGCAAATTTAATTAACGCCACTGTTCATAAAGTTGATATTCCTGGGAACAATACCGACCCCTATACCATTCACTACGTTGACCATACAGGGGACGGGGCGCAAGGCGTTACCAAAACCCTAAAGGTGGATTTAATCGTGGGTGCTGACGGGGCAAATTCCCGCGTTGCCAAGGATATGGGCGCTGGAGATTACAATTATGCGATCGCCTTCCAAGAACGCATTCGTCTTCCCCAAGACAAAATGGACTATTACAACGACCTCGCCGAAATGTACGTTGGCGATGATGTTTCCACCGACTTCTACGCTTGGGTATTCCCCAAACACGATCACGTAGCCGTCGGTACTGGCACAATGCACATCAACAAAGCCAGAATCAAACAATTTCAAACTGGTATTCGCGCCCGGGCTGCGGAAAAACTCGCTGGTGGTGAAATCATCAAAATCGAGGCACACCCCATCCCTGAACATCCCCGCCCCCGTCGCGTTGTCGGTCGCATAGCCTTGGTAGGAGATGCTGCTGGTTATGTTACCAAGTCCTCCGGGGAAGGTATCTACTTCGCTGCTAAATCTGGCAGAATGTGCGCTGAAGCCATTGTGGAAGCCGCTAACGGTGGGGCGCGGATTCCCACAGAACGCGACCTCAAAGTGTACATCAAGCGTTGGGATAAGAAATACGGACTCACCTACAAAGTGTTAGACATTCTTCAAAACGTCTTCTATCGTTCCGATGCTACCCGTGAAGCATTTGTAGAAATGTGTGATGACATGGATGTACAAAAGCTAACTTTTGATAGTTATCTCTATAAAACTGTAGTTCCCGCTAACCCCTTCACCCAGTTAAAAATTACTGCCAAAACCATTGGTAGTTTAATTCGTGGTAACGCCCTTGCACCCTAAATATAGGAAATCAGAAGCCAGAAATTCGTTTCTAGGCTTCTTTTTTTGGGGCGCTTTCTATATCGGCAGATGGGAAAAGTTTTGTTTGAAAATTAGTTTCTAAAGAATCTCCGCGTCTTTAGACCGGAGAGTGTCAAATCTTCATCATCTAAGAATCGGACAATCCATCCCTACGGATTTGTGATTGACAGGATTTTCCTCATCTAAATCCCATTGAGCCGGATTATTGATAATGTATTCTCGGATGCGATGGAGATGATATTCAGTGCGAATAATAGATTCATAGTAATTACGCTGCCATATTGGTGTTCCTGGTAAATCGCGTATTTGGTTGATTTGTTTAGTTGCAGCACCTTTAAAGCCTCGGACAATTGCACCTATTGTTTGAGAAGGCGATCGCAATAGGGAATTTGATATAGACATGGATTCTGTTGTGGTGGTGTATTGCAATACACCCCTACAGATAATTATTATTGCGTGTAAATGATTAGGTGTTGCGGCTCGCAAACATAAACGCTCCGGCTTGCAAACAAGACAATTTGTGGCTCACATTAATTGCAAATAAGATTGCACTTCGGCTCAAATTAATTGCAAACAGACTCAAAATAATTGCAACCAGCTTGCAATCATCCAGTTCGGCTCAAATTAATTGCAAATAAGCAGGATGCCTATAAGCAAAAGGTTTTGGAGTCATCTCAGTAGTAAAAGAACTTGGGTAACATGGCGAAGAGAGGATTTATCCCTTGAGCAAGACAAGCTTGTCTTTGACTTGCTGTCGGCTACTTTGGGTATACCGAACCGTAGTTTGAATAGCTGGAGTTCCCTTTTTGGTGATATGACCGAGATAATAAGCAACCTCCTCCAAGGGCGATTTCTGATTATCTAGCCTTACCTTTGGCAAAATTATCCACCGAACAAATCGCCTTTATTGATGGACTTCTGGCTGAGACTTTGAGTAAAAAAGTGATTATTGAACGAGTACGGCAGTATTTCCAAAAGCCAAAAAGAGGGGAACAAAATGCTCACTGAAGTTATGGAACACTTTCATTTGGTTAAGGAATTTCCCAAGGCTGGGTACTATGAGACAGACCACCAAAAGCAAATGTTTAAGGATATTAAATCCGCAATTAATTTCGGGAAGTTGGTTGCCATAACGGGAATTATTGGGTGTGGGAAGACGACGACTTTACGGCGTTTGTTTGATGTTTTGGAGAAGGAAGGTAAAATTACCGTCTCGAAGTCGCTTTCTGTGGATAAAGACCGGGCGACGCTACCAACACTGATTGCTGCTTTATTCTACGATTTGTCCACAGATAAGGAAATTAAAATTCCATCTCTTGGTGAAAAACGGGAACGGGAACTACGCGACCTGATTAGAAAGGGGAAAAAGCCGGTGGCACTGTTTGTTGATGAGGCTCATGACTTACACTACAGTACTCTAACGGGACTAAAACGTTTAATTGAGGTAGTTGAAGATGGTGGTGGTACGCTCTCGGTGGTGCTGGCTGGTCATCCCAAATTGAAAAATGATTTGCGCCGTCCGACTATGGAGGAAATTGGGTATCGAGCAACTGTGTTCTCGTTGGAAGGTATTGTTGGTAATCAGCGAGAATATATTGAATGGCTGGTATCTGAATGTACTATGTCTGATACTCCCATCGGTGAAATATTGGAGGCAGAAGCTATTGAATTACTTGCCACGCGGCTATTGACACCACTACAAATCGAACAACATTTGACACTAGCTTTGGAGGCTGCATACCGAGTCGGGGTCAAACCTGTTACTACGGCGATTGTGGAGTCTGTTCTGTCGAAGCAAATTGATGATTTGGAACCCACTCTCACAAGGCATGGTTATGACGTGAGGGGTTTGGCGGAACAGTTCAATGCTAAACCGGCTGAAATTAAATCGCTGTTTCGTGGGCAGCTTGATCCAACTCGTGCGCGTGAATTACAGGAGCAAATGTTAGCTGCGGGATTACCACTTTAGTTTTGGTTCATTAAATATGGCAGAAGCTCAATACTTTTATAGACAAGCAGATTCACTGCAAGTGTAGGCAGAATTTGTTATTTGCAATTAATTTGAGCCGAACTGGATGATTGTAAGCTGTTTGCAATTATTTTGAGTCTGTTTGCAATTAATTTGAGCCGAAGTGCAATCTTATTTGCAATTAATGTGAGCCACAAATTGTCTTGTTTGCAAGCCGGAGCGTTTATGTTTGCGAGCCGCAACAATTAGGCTTTATTTTTTGGCAGATAATGTTAACCTCAGCCAGAAAAATTAGGTAGATAAAATTCTTCTGACTGGAATTTTTCAAAAATATCGTAAAAATATCAATAATCTGAGTCACATCTGCGGAATGTGGGATACAAGGTTGGGTTGTTCGCGTTAGCGTTGCGGAGCAATTAGCATAAAACTCAACAAATGCGTTGGGTTGCGCTGTCGCTTAACCCAACCTACAGGAAATGGACAAGGTATTGAGTAGTGAGACAGAATTAATTACACAATGTCATTGGGAATGGAACGAATCGAAATGAAGCAATCGCAAGGGTTGTGATTGCTTCCCTTCGCTCGCAATGACTGTAAATATTTTTGTCCAATTAAGTAGGTGAACAGAAAAATTTAAAGGTATGTGAAGAAAAGTAAAATCACTCAAAACTCTCTTTCTGTTCCCAGTTAAGAGTTCCCCTCGAGTTCCCAAAGGACGAGATGTTACATGATTTCTCAAGGGTTTCGTTAAGGCCAGCAGTTGGATTTGAACCTACGACCTTCCGATTACAAGTCGGATGCACTACCACTGTGCTATGCTGGCGGTTTGGGTAAGAACGTTTTTAATTGCCTCACCGATTTCATATTATAGCATAGGCATATCATTTGTCTAGAGGGTAAACAAAATATTTTTCCAGTTGCCAAGAATCAGTAAAACTAGCGGACGTGCTGTAGATTGATGCAAAAATATTTGGTACAGTGCAATTGGAGTATTCCTGGTGACACGGCTATACCAAAGCGCAGGAACATTTGTTCTTTATAGATAATCAAGCATGGCAGCATTGATAGGCAGAGATTTATTAAGTCTAGCGGATCTGAGTTCTGAGGAACTGCAAGAACTTCTGGAATTGGCTACTCAACTCAAGTCAGAAAAACTCAAGTTGCATTGTAACAAGGTTCTAGGTTTGTTATTTTCCAAAGCTTCAACACGCACTAGAGTCAGTTTTACAGTCGCAATGTACCAACTGGGCGGACAGGTAATTGATCTCCATCCTAATGTCACTCAGGTGAGCCGAGGAGAACCTATCCAGGATACTGCTAGGGTGTTAGATCGTTATTTGGATGTTTTAGCAATTCGTACTTTTGCTCAACAGGAGTTGGAAACTTTTGCCAAATATGCGAAAATTCCTGTAATTAATGCCCTCACGGATTTAGAACACCCCTGCCAGATATTGGCAGATTTACTTACCATACAAGAAAAATTTGGCAGTTTGGCGGGTTTAACATTAACCTATGTCGGTGATGGGAATAATGTCGCTAATTCCCTGATGTTGGGTTGTGCTTTGGTGGGAATGAATGTCAGAATCGCTTTTCCGTCAGGATATGCTCCAGATGCAGAAATTGTAGAAAAAACTAGGGAAATAGCTAATAAAAAAACTGAAGTGATCTTGACTCACGATCCTGAAGCAGCAGCAAAAGGTGCATCCGTACTTTATACTGACGTTTGGGCAAGTATGGGGCAAGAAACACAAGCCAATAATCGCTTCCCTGTTTTTCAACCTTATCAAATTTCACAACAATTATTAAGTCTTGCAGATCCAGAAGCAATTGTTTTACACTGCTTACCAGCCCATCGCGGTGAAGAAATTACTGAAGAGGTAATTGAAGGTTCACAATCACGGGTTTGGGATCAGGCAGAAAATCGCCTCCACGCTCAAAAAGCTTTACTTGCAAGTATTCTTGGGGCAAAATAACAGTATTGGTAATGGGTAATGGGTAATGGGTAATGGGTAATGGGTAATGGGTAATGGGTAATGGGTAATGGGTAATGGGTAATTAGTGAAATTATTATCTGTTCCCTATTCCCTATTAGTTACTAACTACCATAAAGTTTTAATAAAAACTTGTTAAGGGAAGAATTTTGTAGTACCAATGTTCTAGGGACATTTATTATTTACTTCCCAAAAAAATTATGGAACGTCTCACAGAACCCCAAAAAGAACTATACGAATGGTTGGTAGAATATATCAGGTTGAATCAACATTCTCCATCAATTCGCCAAATGATGGAAGGGATGAATTTGAAATCTCCCGCACCCATTCAAAGTCGGTTAGAACATTTACGCAATAAGGGCTATATTGGCTGGAATGAAGGCAGGGCAAGAACTTTGCGGATAGTTCATCCTGTTAAACAAGGTATACCAATTTTAGGAACTATTGCCGCTGGTGGTTTAATTGAACCGTTCACTGATGCGGTGGAACATTTAGATTTGGCTAATTTATCATTACCTCCTCAAAGCTATGCCTTAAGAGTCGCGGGGGATAGTATGATTGAGGATTTAATAGCAGATGGTGATGTCGTATTTTTGCGCCCTGTAGCCGAACCAAATCAATTAAAAAATGGAACTATCGTCGCGGCGAGGGTGGAAGGACATGGAACAACTTTAAAACGATTTTATCGCCATGATGATCTTGTCACCCTTAAACCTGCAAATCGTAATTATCACCCGATAGAAGTATCAGCAATGCAAGTAGAGGTACAAGGTTCTTTGGTGGGTATTTGGCGTAATTACAACTAAGAGGATGTCATTTGTCAGGTTGTAGGGGTAAAATGCAATGCTCATTGGTGTCAACTTAACTCAAAACCCATAGCAAACGGATAAGCCATTTCTAACTTACAGCAAATTGTCATCAAACCCGGAACAAGAACCCCACCCCCAACTCCCTCATCGCTTGCGATGAGGGGGCTAGGATGCACCTTATATGATTGGAAATCGCTGTAAGTTGACACCAATGAGCAGTGCTAAACCCTACCGATAATCACCAATTTGCAAATTTATGTACCTAACGGGAAATGCAGTACCGAAATTGCCTACTTTTAAACTCAAGTTACCTTATGCGGGTGAGAAAAAAGGCAGTTATCAAATTAATAAATCATTACCGGGATGTCCAAAAATGCCTTTATCTCTGCAATTGCGGGGATATCAACGCCAGGCGGTGACTAGCTGGTTTGCTAATCATGGTAGGGGGACATTAAAAATGGCTACTGGTAGTGGTAAGACTATTACTGCATTAGCGATCGCTTGCGAATTGTACCAGCAAATTGGTTTACAAGTCTTGTTAGTGGTGTGTCCCTATCGTCATCTTGTTACCCAATGGGGCAGAGAATGTGAGAAATTTAACTTACAGCCGATTTTAGCATTTGATAATTTACGCAGTTGGCAAAGTCAGCTTTCTACACAAATCTATAATCTGTGTTCTGGTTCTCAAGATTTCGTCACGGTAATTACCACTAACTCGACTTTAATTAGTGATGGTTTTCAAACCCAACTTAAATATTTTCCCCCAAAAACATTAATTATTGGTGATGAAGCTCATAATTTAGGCGCACCAAAGTTAGAAGAAAGTTTACCCCGAAAAGTGGGGTTACGTTTAGGTTTATCAGCCACACCAGAAAGATATTTTGATGATGATGGTACAGAATCTTTATTAGATTATTTTGGGAATATTCTTCAACCTGAATTTAGCTTACAGGATGCAATTTCTCAAGGTGCATTAGTTCATTATATCTATAATCCGGTGTTGGTAGAATTGACGGAAACTGAGAGTATCGCTTATTTAAAATTAACCAAAAAAATTGGGCGTTCTCTCCTTTATCGAGATCGAGATATGGGGGAAGCGGGAGATTTTGAAGACAACGAAGATATCAAATCATTATTAATGCAAAGGGCGCGATTAATTGGCACAGCGGAAAATAAATTAATCGCCTTAAAAGAATTAATGTCAACTCGTCGAGAAACTACTCACACACTATTTTATTGTAGTGATGGTTCTCAAGAAATCGGACAACGTTATTCTCTGCGTCAACTCAAAGCAGTTTCTCAACTTTTGGGAGGAGAATTAGGTTATAAAGTCAGTACCTACACAGCAAATACTTCTTTGGAAGAAAGAGAAACTTTACGCCGGCAATTTGAAAGTGGAGAATTACAGGGTTTAGTCGCAATTCGCTGTTTAGATGAAGGTGTGGATATTCCCGCTATTCAAACCGCAGTGATTTTATCAAGTTCAGGAAATCCCCGCCAATTTATCCAACGTCGAGGACGGGTTTTGCGTCCTCACCCCGGCAAAGAACGGGCAACGATTTTTGATATGATTGTGTTACCGCCAGATTTGGATAGAGAAACTATTGAAGTGGAACGAAATTTATTAAAGAAAGAATTACGGCGGTTTGTGGAATTTGCAGATTTAGCTGATAATGCTGGGGAAGCGAGGATGAAGTTATTGGCTTTGCAAAAACGATATGGTTTATTGGATATTTAATTGACTTTATGGACTCAAAAAAGTAAGGTCTACTTTTCCCAAACTAGCCAAGTATAAATTATCAATTGACAATTGATAGCTAACTGTGCAAATTAATTGAAGATTTTAAATGTTGGGTTTCCTTGCGTCAACCCAACCTGCACAAAGCAAAGTGTGTTATTTCATAAAATGTCAGGGTCAATATTCAATTCTCTGAGTTTGGCAGCTAAACGTTCTGCACGTTGAGCCTGTTGTTCTGCACGTTGAGCCTGTTGTTCTGCGAGTTTAGTTGCTTCTTGTGCGAGTTGTGTTTGTTGTTCTGCGAGTTGTGTTTGTTGTTCTGCACGTTGAGCTTGTTGTTCTGCGAGTTGGGACTGTTGTTCTGCGAGTTTGGTTGCTTCTTCTGTCAGTTGGGCTTGTTGTTCTGCACGTTGGGTTGCTTCTTCTGTGAGTTGGGCTTGTTGTTCTGCACGTTGGGTTGCTTGTACCCCATATTCTTCTGGTGTTAGCATTAACTGTCCTTCTGGCAGAAAATAACGCAATTTACCGTCATGGACACCCAAATATAAATTTAGCTGCTGACTCCATAATAAACCTTGAGGATTAGGTTCTATGGGTTGATATGTTCCACCAAACAAGATAAAACCAGCAAATTCTAAATTTTGCGGATTAAACCAGAAATATTCAGGTGTGCGGAAAATATCTTGATAAATTTGTTTTTTTAACCCTTTATCAGTGGAAACAGTGGAGGGAGAAAGCAATTCTATAATTAAGTTAGGATATTTACCATCTTCCTCCCAGACTACCCAATTATTGCGATCGCGGTCTTCTGTATCTAGCACTAGAAAAAAATCTGGACCACGAAAATCTTTGGTTTTAATTTGCCGAGGACTGTAATAAATAGTCATGTTCCCAGCAACAAAATAGTCATTAATTTTATTTATATCTCGCCACCACCAATTGAGACATTGGATTAGTAGTAGCATTTGTTGTAGATGTAAAGATGATTCCAAAGGGGGTTCGTCACTTTCTAGATTACTTGGTGGAAATATTACATCCAAACCGGGTTCAATATTTTGGGTGACGGTCATAGCTGCAAGTTAGTGGAGGATCTATTTTCATGGTAACAGATCCAGGAATCTAAGATTCTCTACCCACTCTGCATCTGAGCCATCTGTGGAGAAATTAATTTCTTTTGTTGCTTCTGTAGTTTGTTTTATTGTTAAATTAAATCAGCACGAGGTTTAAAGGTTTCTATTTCTCGCAATTTTTCATAAAGTTCCCGTTCTTGGGGAGTAATATTTTTGGGAGTTACTATCTGAATTTCTACCAGTTGATCACCTCGTTGACCGCTTTCACCAGGGTAGCCTTTATTACCAAGACGGAATCTTTGCCCAGACCTGACACCAGGGGGAATGGTCATTTTCACTGGACCATCAAGGGTAGGTGCTTCAACTTGTCCGCCCAATGTTGCTTCACTGGGAGTTACGGGGACTTGACAGAAAATGTTAGCCCCTTCCAGCTTAAACAAAGGATGAGGATCAACGGTAATTTTTAAGTATAAATCACCACCACTAATTCCTTGATTTCGTAAGCGGATGGTTTGTCCTGTCACCATAGCCGGGGGCATAGTCACTTCGAGCGATCGCCCGTCCTCTAACCTTATTCTCTCATTCCCACCTTGATAAGCTTTTTCCAATGGTAAAGTTAATCTGGCTTCGATATCCCTGCGAGTGCTACGGGGTGGAGTATTGACAGTGTATGCCACTTTAGTTCTAGGAGTGCGAAAGGGGTCGCTAGTGGTGGTGCTTCCCGGACTATTCTTAGGATCTTTACGGTTGCTGACACCAATCACTTGATTGACAAAACTTTCAAAATCGTTGAATTGGCTGGGGTCTACATCCTGACTAGAACGACCATTAGCGCGGCTATCCCAACCTTTAGGCTTGGGAGTTTGTTTATTGCCAGCAAAGCCGTTTTGTTGCCAATAGCGGCTAAATTGGTCATATTGCGATCGCCTGCTAGAATCGGAAAGGATTTCATAAGCCTCCCCAATGGTTTTAAATTTCTCCTCAGCTTCCTTATTCCCCGGATTCAGATCAGGGTGATATTGTCTAGCTAAACGCCGATAAACCTTTTTAATTTCTTCGCTTGTGGCATCTTTAGAAACTCCTAAAATCTCGTAATAATCCCGAAAATTTTGCAAATTTTGCATAATCTGTTATTTAAATGTTTGGTGTCAGTTGTTCAGTTGTCAGTTGTCAGTTGTGCTTCTACTTATCACTGACACTGCAAATATTGAAAGTTAGATTTTAGACTGAAGATAGTTAATCCAAAATCCAAAATCCAAAATCTAAAATTATCTTAGAGCCAATCATCGTCATCATCCCAGTTATCCTGGTAGCTGGGGCGTTTGCTGCGAGTGGGACGACTTTCATAATTGGGAGAACGCCCTGGGTTGCCATAATCTCTGTTAACACCTCGGTTAGATGAATCTCGTTGGCGATAGTTATCTCTGTAAACATCCCGTTCCGGTTCTCTTTCTTTTTCACCCACGAAGATTTCCCGGATAGCGCCAAATAAATCCTCATCTTCATCCTCAGCATAATACTGACGGACTTCTCTATTCAGTTCATACAGAGCATCTTGTAAATCAGCATAAGCCTGATCAATCCCCCGATCTTCGTCAGCTTGTAAACTTTCTCGCAAATTCCGGCAAATATTATCAATGCGTTGACGACGGTTACGGGCAAATTGCATTCCCATTTCCAAAGCCACTTCTCGCAGTTGCCGTTCTGCTTGTAATATTAACGCTTCGGCACGGGTACGTTTTTCAACTCGCTCTTTCCGTTCTCTGTCAACATTAGCATATTTTTGAGCATCCTGAATCATCCGGTTAACTTCTGACTCACTCAAAGTAGAAGCTCCTTGAATAGTAATGCTTTGTTCCCGGCCAGTGGTACGATCTAGGGCTGTTACCTGCAAAATCCCATTAGCATCAATATCAAAGGATACTTGAACTTGAGGAATACCTCTTGGTGCTGGGGGAATACCATAGAGTTTAAACCGTCCCAAGGACTTGTTATCTGTAGCCATGTCCCTTTCACCCTGCACTACATTAATTTCTACACTGTTTTGGTTATTTTCAGAAGTAGAAAAAATATCAGAACGACGGACTGGGATGGTTGTATTCCGGGGGATGAGTTTTTTCATTACACCACCGATGGTTTCTAAGCCCATAGATAGGGGTGTGACATCTAAGAGGAGAACATCTTTAAGTTCACCAGCCAGAATACTGCCCTGAATAGCTGCACCCACAGCGACGACTTCATCAGGATTGACGTTTTCATTAGGTTCAATGCCAATTAAGTCTTGCACTAGCTGTTTCACCATAGGCATTCTCGTAGAACCACCAACGAGGACAACTTCTTCAATATCTACAGGAGAAAGCCCGGCATCTTTTAACGCCCGTTTGACTGGTGTTCTGATTCTACTCAATAAGTCTACACATAAACCTTCAAATTGCGATCGCGTCAGGCGAGTTTCCAGGTGTTTTGGACCATCCTCTGTGGCGGTAATGAAGGGTAAATTAATATCGGTGACACTCACGGCAGAAAGCTCTATTTTAGCCTTTTCTGCGGCTTCCATTAACCTTTGCAAAGCTTGGCGATCGCGTCTTAAGTCTACACCCTCTGCTTCTAAAAACTGTTCCGCCAACCAATCAACTACTTTTCTGTCAAAATCATTGCCACCAAGTTGAGTATCTCCACTAGTAGCTTTAACCTCAAATACGCCGTCACCTACTTCCAGCAAGGACACATCAAAAGTTCCCCCACCTAAATCAAACACGAGAATAGTTTCTGTGTAACCTCGATCTAATCCGTAAGCCAAAGATGCTGCTGTGGGTTCATTGAGAATCCGTAACACATCCAAACCGGCAATTCTGCCCGCGTCACGGGTAGCTTGGCGTTGGGAATCATTAAAATAAGCCGGAACAGTAATGACAGCCCCGGTAACAGGTTCACCCAAATAACGACTAGCATCATCAGCTAATTTTTTCAGCACCATAGCTGAAATTTCTTCTGGAGAAAATTCCTTATTCAGCCGAGGACAGGCAACTTTAATATTGCCAACTTCATCTTTACGGATAGTGTAAGGTACGCGCTTAGAATCTGGGTTTAATTCGCCATACTTGCGCCCAATGAAGCGTTTCACAGCAAAAAACGTATTTTGGGGATTGAGGACGGTTTGCCGCCTAGCCATTTGTCCTACAACCCTTTCACCCTCTTTACTAAAGCCAACTACGGAGGGGGTTGTTCGCATTCCTTCTGCATTGGCAATCACCACCGGCTTGCCACCCTCCATGACGGCGACTACTGAGTTGGTTGTCCCCAAGTCGATGCCAACTACCTTGCCCATGCGTTACTCGTCTCCTGTTGCGTGTTTT
Organism: Dolichospermum sp. LEGE 00246; assembly: GCF_015207865.1. NCBI lineage: Bacteria > Bacillati > Cyanobacteriota > Cyanophyceae > Nostocales > Aphanizomenonaceae > Dolichospermum > Dolichospermum sp. LEGE 00246. Next base: position 16,389 of record NZ_JADEWA010000011.1, on the reverse strand, counting down.
ATAAATTTATTATGATATGATAAGACTGCTTTCAGCTTGGCGCTAAATCAGGTCAACAATCCAATAATATAATAGTCATCATTATTAAATCAGGAATTAGAGGCATTTTAGCAACAGCAGTGCTACTTGCTAAACTAGAATAGCATTTCAAGAGAGGGAACAGGGAACAGGGAACAGGGAACAGGAAATAGACGAAAAATTTACTAATCACTAATCTCTCATTAATAAGTTGAATTTAAAGCAGCGGTTAGAAAACCATCTTCAGGAAGTAGCGAGAGAACGTGATCCCTATATGGCAACTGCGGGTCATTTCTTTGTTCAAGGATACATTCGCCGGCAGTTGGCACAATGGGGAAGTGTGGAAATCCACACCTTTGAAGTTAGAGGTAAAAGCTGCAAAAACTTGATTTTAAATTTACCGGCTTCAGCCAAAAACCAAAAGGCAGATTTACCACCTATTTTAATTGGCGCTCACTATGATGGTGTACCTGGTACAGTAGCAGCGGATGATAATGCGACAGGGGTGGCAGTTTTATTAGAATTTGCCAGAAGTTTCGCCCAAAAACCCGCGAGATATCCTTTGCGGTTGGTGGCTTTTGACATGGAAGAATATGGTTTATTAGGTAGTGCTAATTATGCAGCTTTGTTACGCGAACAAAAGCAAGCTCTTCGCTTGATGATATCGTTGGAAATGTTGGGATATCGAGATTCTACTCCTGGTTCTCAAAAATACCCATTTCCTTTAGAGTTATTTTACCCAAATCGTGGTGATTTTATAGCTTTAATTGGCAATTTAAAGACTTTGGGTGATTTAATTAGTTTAAGTAAAAGTATTCACAAAGTTGGTATACCTAGTCAATGGCTACCAGCACCAAATCGTGGTTTATTAGTTCCCCAAACTCGCTTAAGTGATCATGCACCTTTTTGGGATCAAGGTTATCCGGCAATCATGGTGACGGATACGGCGTTTATGCGAAATCCCCATTATCACAAACCTAGTGATACTATTGCTACTTTGGATTTAGATTTTCTCACGGGTGTATGTGAGGGTTTGGAACAGGGAATTAGGGGGGTTTTAAATTAATATTCTTGTCTGAATCAGGATATCCAGGATTAAAGGATTAACAGGATTAAAACTTCGTTCGGCAATAAGAGATTCCTACGGAGTGCTTCGCGATCGCTATTTCACACAACCACAAAACTTCTATCTTTGTTTTTCAGAAACTCGGCAAATCCCTCTTGATCTTTTAAAGACCAAAGCATATGAGCAAGATGAATAATTCGGACATCACCTTTGTTGGCAAAAAAATCCTGTCTACGACCAAATGTTGTGCATTCCTTAGCCCAAAAGTCACCTCCAAGAGTGTTTACTATCACTGATTGAGCCAGAGCAAGCTCTAAGCCTGAAGATAAATCTATCCCAATTTTTCTTAAATCTTCAATCTGTTCATGAAAGATTTCAGGACACAAATTATGTATTCTAGGTGTTCTTGGTTGCATAACGACTGGTAATAGTTGAGATCACTTAGCAATGCAGTTAGCGGTTGAATTGAGTGGCAAACAATCACCTACAACTCAAAACTAAAATATCACAATATTGTCCGCTCCAATGTTTTGTTATGCCCTGATCGCTTCTCAATTATTAACTTTTGCGAAGCGCGACCTAGTAATCGCCTTAACAATCATCTTCTCAAGATTACGATTATACTATCCGAAGGTCAGCGTCGCTATCGGCTCTTATCTTAATGGATATAGTAACTAATGCTATAACTACTATATATCCCATTCTCACATCACTAAAGATATGGAAGAACTTTTGACATTAAGGGAATTACTACTTAAAGGTGATATGACTGGAGCTTTGGCAATTGTTGACGAATTAGAAGAAATGAGCAGAGACGATAAAATCAACAACATTCGTAGCTATGCAGTAATTCTGCTTATGCATCTAATCAAGCAAAAAGCAGAAAATCGCACTACGAAATCGTGGGAGCTATCAATTCGCAACTCTATACGCGGTATCCAAACCAAAAACCAGCGACGTAAAGCTGGCGGAACATACCTCAATACCGATGAATTAAGCCTAGCAATTTCTGAAGCTTATACAGAAGCAGTTGATCGCGCCTCCTTAGAGGTTGAAGAAGGACGCTATGAACCCCATGAGTTAGCCAAACTAGTCAACCGTCAAGAGATATGCGATCGCGCCATGATTTTAATCTCTACAAATCTAGAAATTTAAACTGGGTGTTAAGGATTCTAATGGGAGCTTAGGCGATTCAGAAGGTCAGCGTAGCGATCGCCAATACTGACAATAATACATACCATATATTTAAACAGCGGCAATAAATTCTTCTACTGTTAACCCAGCAGTTCGTATCAGTCCACGTAAAGTCCCTTTTGCCACCTCATGATGATCAGGAACAGACAAAGTTACCATTTCACCTTCTTTGACCAAAATGATATGACTTGCACTTTGGCGTGCAAATCGCCAGCCCAGCTTTTCAACAGGTACGAACTACTTCTTGTCCACTCAGAACAGGTAATTTTGATGCCATAACTATACTAAGACTTCTACTTGTTTAGTTTCAATAGTCAATGGCAACCCCATTTCTGCCCTCACTTGTAAGCAAGCAGAAATTGCATCTTGAATATTCTCTAAAGCCTCTTCTTTTGTTGCTCCCTGACTAATGCAACCAGGAATACTAGGACATTCAATAATCCAGACACCATCTTCATCTCGATCAATCGTGACATTGAATTTCATACTAAGTTGTAGTTAAGTAATACCTGTATTTTAGCTTTGAAAATTTCGATTATTAGTCTTAATGGAAGATTACAGCAGATTCTCGAAAAAAGTCAATTGCGATCGCTTTAACTAATAGACATCTCCCGTAAAGATTGTAGAGACGTTCCATGGAACGTCTCTACAGTGACTTGAGGTCACGCATATTTAATTTTTGGAGATGTCTAATAATTATAGGTGATACCTGCTGAGTAACAAACAGATAAGCTGTTACGCAGCTAAATTTGATAACCATAATTTACTTGAACTTTGTAGTGCGGGCATCTTGCCCGCTAGAATTATACAAACTAAATGCACAACAGCTTACCACTCTCATAACCTTTCTCTTTCTCAGTCGTGGTTTATTTCACAAACTACCATAAACGGGAATGACTGCACCACGGACATCCTTGGCTGCTTCTGAGGCTAAAAAGCAGATAACTTGGGCGATAGATTCGGGTTTTACCCATTTATCAGCGTTTTCTGTACCCATAGCGGCTCTATTACTGGGAGTATCAATGATACTGGGGAGAATGGTATTAGCAGTAATATTAGTATTTTTGGTTTCATGAGCGATCGCTTTTGTTAAGGCTATTACCCCAGCTTTCGCCGCAGAATAAGCTGCTAACTGTGCAGCAGGTTCAGCACCAGCGCGAGAACCTACAGTCACAATCCGTCCATAGCCATTTTCCAGCATACTTGCAAGGCTATATTTACAAGTCAAAAAAGTTGTATTTAAGTTTAAATCTATTTGCTGTTTCCAATCATCAAAACTGTATTTGTGAGTTTTTCCCATAGAAAAACCACCAACCAAATGAATTAACACATCCACTTTTGTCATGCGGCTGACCAGTTTCTCTACTGATGCTTCATCTTCCAAATTAGCAGGAATAAAATGAATTCTCGCAAAATCCGCCGGGGAAATAATTCCTTTGAGCCGTTCTACATCTTTAGGATTACGATAAGGAATAGTTACATCTGCACCTTGGGCGATAACTGCGGGTGTGACACCTAAACCGAGTCCCCCTGTGCCACCTGTAAGTAAAACTTGTTTGCCTTTCATTATTAAAGATGCACTCCTTGGATATTCTTTATTCGGCGTTGCTGAATTGAGGTATGAAATTCCCAAATTGAACCTTTAAAACTCAAACCTCAGTGCGTCTACTCTTCGAGATCACGAAGCGTGATTGCGCCTTTGCGTGAGACTAAAATTCATACCCTTAATCAGCAACGCCCTTTATTCAAGATAGCGTGGATTTTCCAGAATCAATTTCATGATTTTGTTTCGCGCAATCTCTCTTAGATATCCCGCAGATGTAGGCACAAAGGGGCAAAAGAAGAAACACACAGTGCTGTCATAGAGACGTGGGATTTGGCATCTCTAATTAGGGCTTGCTACACAAACAAAGTCCGCACTTCGACAAGCTCAGTGACCGCCTGCGCGGACTAAGGAAAAATCAAGAATTGAAACCCACGCAGGTGGGTTTTGCCTGTGTAGACGCGGTTTCTAACCGCCCGTTTAACGTTAACTTGACACCTATAATCACTGCTAAAGCCCTACCTTCACAGACAACTTTTTCAGCAAACCTTAATTAGACATCTCCGATAATTAAATGTGCGTGACTTTAAACCCTTGTAGAGACGTTCCATGGAACGTCTCTACAATATTTTTCGGAGATGTCTATTGAAGACAGTAACTAAGTAGGTTGGCGTTGAAAATTGTCGTTATGGCAAGGCAAAAGGCAATCATGCAAGAGTGAAGAGGGTTTAGGCGATTTTACTTTTCTTTACACAGATTGGTTTTATTGTGTTCACCTACTTATGTTAAAGGTTCAAATAAGAGGTTGCAGATGTTGTACTAATTGTGGTGCTTGCACAACACCTTCAATTCTATCTACAGGCTGTCCTTGTTTAAATAGTACCAAGGTTGGTAAAGCCTCAATGCCGTATCGGCTGGCTAATTCTGTATACTTTTCTGTATCAATCTTGACAATCCGCAAACGGTCTTTCAATTGACTGTTGACTTGTTCTAAAATTGGCACCATCATTTGACAAGGACCACACCAGTCAGCATAAAAGTCTACCAATACGGGTACATCTGAACCAGATAGCATTTCTTCAAAGCTGTTGAATTCTTTTTTAATGGTCATAACACACCAGTTTTTAATTAATTGTTTGTTTTAATGTTAGTTCTTAGAATCTGTAATTTGTATATGTTTATATTTTTTATAGATCCCCAACTTCTCTAAGAAGTCGGGAATCTGGGTATTAATCTCTTACATTGTCAAAGACTGAGGATTGGTTTCAATCAATTTTGCTAAGTCTTGCAAGAATCCGGCGGCATCAGCACCATAAATGATGCGATGATCACAGGTAACAGTTACTTGCATTTGTTGACGGACACCAAATAAGCCGTCGGCTGTGGCTACTACCTGAGGACGTGATGCACCAATGGCTAAGATAGAACCTTGTCCAGGCGGTAAAATGGCATCAAAGGTATCTACACCAAACATTCCCAAGTTGGAGAGGGTGAAAGTACCGCTGTTGTATTCTGCTGGTTGTAGCTGTTTGGCTCTAGCGCGTTCTACTAAGGATTTCCAGTTGCGAGATAAAGAGTAGATGTCAACTGTATCTGCATTTTGCAAAACGGGTGTTATTAAACCACCATCATCCATGGCTACGGCGACGGAAACGTTAATATTAGGATGATTGACAATTCCTTGGTCTGAGTAGCTGGCATTGAGGATGGGGTGCTTTTGCAATGTCACGGCTACAGCTTTGGCTAGTAGCGCGGTCATTGTTACGCCTTTAGACTTAATTTGTTTGTAAAGTTTATCAAGTCCATCGGTGCTAATTGTGTAACTAACACGGAATACAGGTACGGATAGACTGGCTACCATACCCCGAACTACGGCATTTTGTAAGGTAGTGAATGGTACTATTTGACCGGGAACAGCACTACTAACTACTGGTGCTACTATTGGTGCTACTATTGGTGCTACTATTGGTGCTGCTACTGGGGCGGCTACAGACACAGGTGCTGGGGCGGCTACTGGTACTGGTAGTGGGGCGGTAGTGACAACAGGGGTAGTAATTGGCTGAACTTTACCAACTGCAACTTCTACATCCTCAGCGACAATGCGACCGTAGGGACCGCTACCTGTGAGGGTATTTAAATCTACTTTGAGTTCTTTGGCTAGTTTACGGGCGCGGGGTGAAACTACGACTCTGCCCGGTTGATGGTTAGAACCATTTTGAGATGCGGTGACAGGGGAGGCAACTGCGGCAACTGCAACTGGTGTGGGAGCAGGTGTCGAGGAGGCAGCAGCGCCATCTGCATTGGCTAGGGACTTGGCTGTGGCTATTTCTGCTTCTGTTTCGGCAATGTAAGCGATCGCTGCGCCGACTGGTGCGGTTTCACCGGCAGGAACAATAATATGGGCGAGATATCCTTCATAGAAGGTTTCTACATCCATATCAGCTTTATCTGATTCGACAACCACCACCGTTTCGCCTTTCTCTACTTTATCTCCCGGCGACTTGACCCAGGAGACAATTTTGCCTTCGGTCATGGTGGAACTCAGCGCCGGCATAAATACTTCGTTAATGCTCATGATATGGTGGTTTCAGAATCAATAATATATGGACTTCAATCTACGAATTTTAACAGTTTTGTGATCAAGTGGGTGATTTTTTGGAAAAATCAGATTAATGAGAACTATCTGTTTTTTTGCCCAAAACACAACCGCCTACTTTATTGTCAGCGGTTTTGGGGAATTGAATGAATTTTTGTAAGAAGACAGTTCTTCCTTATCGGTTTCATGATAACAAATCCAAAATCATTTGTCAACCCCCTAATACTCTATTTTGGCGTTTGTATGGGAGTAAATCTTTTTGTCTAAGTAGGTGAACACAATAAAACCAAACTGTGTAAAGAAACGTAAAATCTCCCAAACTCCCAAACTCCCAAACTCCCAAACTCTCTTGCCTCTTGCCTCTTGCCATAACGACAATTTTCAACGCCAACCTACTTAGTTTTTCAACTTCGGGAAATTACCCTGCCAATAAGATAATAAAGTCTGCCAAACAGCCTCCAACTCAGCATCACTACCATCAGCTTTGGACAAGGAGAGTTGCCCCCAGACACAGCGTTTGTCACGGAGAGTCTGTTTACCGTTGAAGAGATTCAACCATTGAGAGGGATTAAGGTAAGGACGATAAAAATAGGCAATGAATTGACTCACTGTCGCTGTACTTTTTCCCATGGAATTAATGCAGGCTGTCAAATAGTTTTTTCCTCCAGAGGAGAACTGTAAATGATAACCTTTAGGGTTAATCTTTTCCAGAGGCTCTATCAGCTTAGGTAAATCTGGCAAAAAAGCCAACGAATTGTAGTAATATTGAATATTGCCTAAACTAGAACTAGAGGGGATGTAGTAAAAATTGACAGTTAAATCCTGTCCGGTTTTTCGGTAATGATAAATTTGTCCTGATAGGATATCATCCCTGCTTCCTGCTTCCATCTGATCGGCTTCCATATCCCTAGTCTGTTGTGGGAGATTTTGCTCCTTTTGCGGTATAGAAACAGGTTCACTAGAGGTTAATTGCCAACCGGGGAGAGGTATTTGCTGGGGAAAACTATAGGTAGCAATTTGACCTAACTTCGCGCCGTAATAAAACCAAAAATTAAATAAAATGATGATTAAACTAATACCTATGATTAGATTTGCATAGGACACTGGCTGGGATTTGCGAGAGGTGACCTTTGACGGTGATAATGGAATTTGATTATCGGGTGATAGTAACAAAATTATGGTTCCAAAGGATAGGAACGACAGTAGAGCAAAGATATTACCACCTTCATGTCCATGCCAATAATGAAATGCAGGTTTATCTGTCACCACCAATGCCATAATTATTAATCGGCCAATGGAAAAAACCCCACTAATAAGGAATGAAAGGATAAAAGGCAAATAAATATTTTTCAGTAAAAAGGGAAAAAGAATGACTAGCGTGATGGAAACTCTTAATAGCATGAGCAGGAGTGATATCCCAGTACATCCATCATATATATCAATCGCGCCACCATTAACATAAACTATAGTCCCCTGATTCACGGAATCAAATCCCAAGTACCATAAAACAAAAGAGGTTATTTTCGCGGAAATAAGTGTGACAGAAACCCGACTCGACAATACCGACAATAATCGAATAAAGATAAAGACGAAAGTGGGAAAGATGAAAATAATTGCTAATTCTTTCTGGAATTGTTTAATTCCTGGAAATCCTGATGCTAATAAGGCTAAACCAGTAGCACTTATCAGGACAATAAAATACCAGGAAACCCAGATTGCTTCAACTAAAAAACCCGCCTTGATGTAAGGAATAATAACTAGGCAAAAACCAATGAAATTAGCAGGAAACTTGCTGACAAAAGCAATGTGATTGCGTTTATCGTAAATGTTAAATAAAATACCTATATATAGCAATAGCAGGTATGACCAGTTTTGAACATCTTTGTCAAATATCGAGTAGAGTGTTAAGTTAATTGCAGAAATCAACCCAAAGATGAATAGGAGTAGGAAAGTATGATCAAGTTTAACTTTCCTGAATCTTCCCATTTTACGTTTAATTGCTAACATTATCTGTAACATTCTAAAAAGCCTGGCCTATTTTGAACCAAACAAATACAAAGGTAAAACCAAGAATAAAGAGAGCAATAATTGTTCTATAACTATTTTTCCATCTATTCCTATGTTGCTGTCGCTTAGTTTGGTCTGCCGCTTCGGAAATTCTTCTTTTGGCAATGAGTAAGTTTTGTGTAATTGCATTTTTGATCTGAGGATCTGGTAAATTCAATTCCTTTGGACTCAGGTTGATATTCTTACCAAAAAGCTTGAGTTGTTTTGTACTAACCCCAGAATTTAGACTCTTCTCGATTTGGCTTATTTGTTCAATATTGCTCTTTTGCTGTTCGATGATCTGATTATTTACTGATTTTAATAAACGTCCTGTATTTACAAAAACCAGGGGAATTGACAGGAAAAATGCGACTCCCATCAATAGGATTATCCAGCGAATAATTTTTTGAAAAATAATTTCTGGAAAGCGGATGTCATATTGATTTTCACTAAAATAACGAGTAAAAATAAACCCCAAACCAATCAAAAAAACCCAACTGTGTTCAGTGAATGCTCTAATGGAATTAAGTTGACTTTCAAAGTTTTGCAGTTGAAACTGGGAAGCAACATAGATAAAGTCTATGAATGACATAATCACAAGAGCATAACCGATGATTGGTAATAGACCAGTCAGATCACTACTCTTAAATGAGATTCCTATTAATTTAACCCGACGGAAAAATTTGATAAAATTCCTGACTAAAGAGAAAAAGAAGAAATTAATGCTTTTTCTAATGTTCTTCATGTTCATGATGTTTGTTTACGGTATATAGCGGTATGCACTTGAGTGAAATAGAGTCAGTAAATTATAAATTTTGTAGTAGCGTAGGTGATACGCCCTAAATTGTATTAGAAATTAAAGATAACCGTTATAGCGGTATCGGTAGGCTGATGTAACTTTGTTGAAAAATAGTCGAAAACTTGATAGTAAGATAGGACTTATGCACTGTACAAACTTACGATCATATTAATGAACGAAATTGCGTCGTTTTCGGCTTTGGGAATAACTTATTGAGTAGGGTGTGGTTCGGCAAGCTCACCAACCACGTCAGATAGAGGAAATCTGCTTTTTACCAAATTATTGGGTCTGACGCACTTATTGAGTAGGGTGCGTCAGATAGAGGAAATCTGTTTTTTACCAAATTATTGGGTCTGACGCACCCTACAAGAGATAAAATCTACATTACATATTTAGAAACCTTTGTCAATGCGTAAGCCCTATAAGATTAATTAGCAGGAACAAAGCCAAACTATCTAATTGATTATAAATTGGGTAGTGTGTCAAAAATTTCGGTTTTTAGCTATTATTAGTAATATTTATCTTTTAGAGATTCAATATAGTCATTTATTTATCAAACAAGCGATCGCTTCCCCTGCTTCAAGAAATATCCCCGACTTCTCCAAGAAGTCGAGGATTAAGTTGTTTAGATATCTCCGCGAATTTCTTCAACAATGCCATCACGCAGGACAACTTCTACCTGCATTTTACTAATCAAGTTATCACCTGGTTCGATGCGGAAAAAGCTTTCCATTTGAAATTGGTTGACTTCTTGATCTAATTCCAACAATTGTACTTGCTGGAGGTTTTGCAGCATTTGGTTTTTCTGCTCTAGGAGTTCACTTTTCTTTTGATTGACTTGCAGTTGAATATTGTCAATTTGTTGGAGTGTTTGGGGTCCTGGTGGTTGAACACTTTGCTTTTGAATGGCACTAATTGCTCTTTGTCCTTCAACGTCTAGTTGTTGTAGTTGTTGGTCAACTTGATTAATCTGAGCTTGGAGTTGCTGTTGTACTTCCTCTTTCCAGAGACTAGTAACTATGGCTTTGACATTAATTGGGCGTTTTAAAAGCAATTGAGGGTTGGAGACATCCATAAAATTTGTACGTTCACTCTTAAATAGTTTGTAGTGTGGAGAGGAGTCAGTAGGGGGTTCCCCGCCCAAGATTTAGGGGGAAATTAGGAAATTATTTAGCAAACATCTTGTCAATAATATCGCAATATCGTTCCATGACAACGTGACGACGGATTTTCAGAGTTTGTGTCATGAGTCCATTTTCAATTGAGAATTGTTCCTCAATGAGTTTAAATGCTCCAATACGATCATCGGCTCGATAGCTGGGACGGTTTTGGACTTCCCGATTTAATTCTTGACGAAACAAATCCTGGACTATTCTACTCTCTAAGTCAATCTTTTCGGTATGATTTTGAGATTGGTTCCATGCGGCTAATGCTTCTAGGTTAGGAACAATCAGAGCGCCAATGCTACGTTGATCTTGTCCTACTAACATAATTTGGTCAATATAGGGCGATCGCAAACAAGCATCTTCTATAGGCTGTGGTTCAATATTTTCCCCGTTGGTTAAAACAATGGTGTCTTTTGCTCTACCTGTTAATACTAGGTCATTTTCAGGTGTCACCCACCCTAAATCACCACTGTCAAACCAACCTTCTGCATCTATAGCTTTGTTTGTAGCTTCGGGATTTTGATAATATCCCTGCATGATTTGTGGACCTTTGAGCAGCACTAAACCCCGTTCTCCGACTGGTAGAGGTTGCCGAGTCTCAGGATTGACAATTTTTACTTCCGTACCCGGAATTGGTTGCCCCGAAGAACCCCGTAAATTTCGCCAAGGACGACGAGCATTAGTTACTGGTGAGGTTTCTGTCAAACCATAACCTTGTAAAATTTCCACACCAACAATTTCAAAAAAGTTATCTATATATGCAGGTAGCGCCCCACCACCACTAATAACGTGCTTAATTTTTCCACCTGTGGCTTCTCGCACTTTGGCATAAACTAATTTTTCGCCTAGTATATGGAGTGGCAACAAGACTAATTCTGCTATTTTAGCTTGGGAACGTTCAACAAGTGAGGTGTGAATGTGATTTAAGCTCAATCCCTGGGAAATACGCCGCGCTTCAACATATTTCTGGCTCATATCCAGTAAAAATTTGACCAAACTTTGTTTTTTAGCTGGTTGTTCGCGGAATTGTTTTTGCACTCCTTCATAAATTGATTCCCATAAACGAGGAACAGCAATCATATAATTGGGTTTGAATTTCTTCAAATCATTTTTGACAGACCGCAAATTAGTGTAAATTTGGGTACAGCCTTGAGAAAGTAGAAAATACTCACCACTGCGTTCATAACTATGCCATGTGGGCAAAATACTCAGGACAATATCTCCTTTTTCCGGTTGTACTACTGCCCTTAAACTTTTAACTTGGTGCAGTAAATTTTTGTGAGATAGCATCACACCCTTGGGTTTTCCCGTAGTTCCAGAGGTATAAATTAGGGTCGCTAATGTTTCACCAGTGTGCTTAGTTGCTACTATGGTGTTATTGCTACCAATTTCTAATAACCGGGTAAAGTTCACCACTGGGAAATTAAATTCTGTGGGTGGTGTTTCATCAGAAAGCAGAACTACGAGTTTAATCGGTAATTCATCGAGTCCTGACCCTAATTTATTGAGAGTTTTGATATCCTCAACTACCAAGGCTGTACTACCACTGTGGGAAATAATATAAAGTAGTTCTTCTGGGTCTGCTTGGGCGCTACGGACTGCATTTACCGCTCCAGCAGTCATAATACCTTGATCGGCAATAAACCAGCGAGGACTATTATCAGCAATCAGGGAAATCCGTTCACCATAGGGAAGAGTTTCGCTATGGTGGGTATTGATACCTAGCGCTTGCAAACCAGCCGCAAATAGTTGAATTTGCTCTGACAACTGACCATAGGTAATTTTTACTTCTGGTTTAGAGTGAGGATTATGTAGAGCAATAATATTATCAAATTTCTTTGCCGCTAGAGTCCAAATTTCTGGTAATAACTCAACATTTGTGTAATCTACGGAACTCTGTAATGCTAGACTTTCTTGTGCAGAAATGTTATTGAAGAAAGAAGTTGCAGATTGTTTTTTTGTCATAAATGCTACTGTTAAATTCAATTAGAGACTTCCAATTCAAATAATATCCCAAAATTTCTTGTGGTGCGGGCATCTTACCTGCTAATAATACAAGGATGTGCAAGATGCCCGTCCCACAAGATTGGATTATCTTTTTTGTGGGGTTCTCTTAATAACGCTATTTAATATTTAGTTTACACATTAATTGATAACAATTACTGAATTATTACCTTTCCATCTATAAAAATCTATGCTAAACTGATTTTATATAAACTAAATACTATGGTTAGGTCTTACTACATTTCCATATATTTTAAGACTAACCAAACTGTTCCTATGTAATTTCGTCGGGGAGTAATTCCCTATAGATTTGATGGATGTATTATTTCTCACTGTCATCAATGCGGGGGCTTGTTTAGCTTTACCCAAGCTGCTGTCTATAATTTTGGCTCGTAAACCTCAAGAATCTCAACCATTTTCTATTGTATCTGATTGCCAACCCGCCAAAATGGGAATAACTAGTTTTCCCTACTGTACAGCCTACGCATTAACTGGTAGTCAATTTTGTAAATTTAGCCCGCGTTTTTGTAATCAATGTTCTCCTAATTAAGGAGAGTGTTAGCGCGTATTCCCTGTATTCCCTGCATTTGGGCGTATTCCCTGTATTTCCTGCACTTGGGCGCAGGCCCTGCGCCCCTACTGGATTTCTATTTAAAAATTCAAAGTTGCAAAATAAAGATGTTTCGATCATCAGTAGTTATAAAAAGGAGTTATTTATGAATTTAATAGATGGTATATTTTTAACACTATTAAATGCGGCTATTTGTTTGGTTTTACCTAAGCTGCTATCTTTGGCTTTATCGGCTAAAAACTAAAAGTCAATATCATCTTTAGGAGATTTCTGTTTTTCCCGTCGCCATTTTGCTCTAACTAAACGAATTTCATCAAAACTGTAGCTTTCACCTAAATTTTCCCGAATAGGCGTGAGTGAAATATCACCAACAACTTCTAAGACATTCCATATTTTCTTTTGGCGTTCTAGGGGGACTAATTTACTTAAGTCTAAAGATTGTTTTTTCTCAATTAAATCTGAGAGATGACGGATAATTGTCGTGGGGCGAATATTGCGTTTTTGGGCGATTTCTTCAATACTCAATCCTTGGTTATATAACTCTAATGTAGTTAATTCTGTGCCAGATGGTGAGTGAGAATAAGGTGATGAACTAACTCGATTAATAGTTTTTTCTGGCAAACCTTGTTGTTGGCAATAAGTCTGAATTTCTGCTAAGAACCTTTCGCCATACTGAGATAATTTATGGCTACCAACGCCGGAGAGATTGCCAAATTCATCTAAGGTTTTGGGTTGGCTTTGTGCCATTAATTTTAAGGTAGAATCATGGAAGATAACGTAGGGTGGCACGGCTTGTTCGTCTGCGAGTTGTTTACGAAGCGATCGCAATTTTTGCATGAGAACTTCCACATCTGCGGATTTGCCACTTCCCTCTTCCCAAGTCATCTTTTTGACTGTAGGAACAGCAATGGAAACTGTGCGTTGTTTTCGCATGACTTCCCAGCTTAAAGCATTTAGTTTTAAAACTGAATAACCATCAGCCGTTTGTTCTATTAATCCTTGATGTAATAAGGATCTACATAACATTCGCCATTCATCTACTGTTTTATCTTTGCCAATTCCATAGGTAGAAAGTTGATCATGTTTATTAACAATAATTCTCTGATTTTTTCCACCTCGCAAAACATCAATAATATGCAGCATTCCAAATCTTTCTTTACACCTAGCCACACAAGATAAAAATTTCATGGCTTCAATTGTCCAATCTTGGACAGGTTTGGGATAAAGACAATTATCACAATTTCCGCAATTTCCGGGAAATCTTTCCCCAAAATAACTTAATTGAATTGTGCGTCTACAATCTGTCCCTTCCGCATAATCAATTACCTGTCTTAGTTGCTGTTTAGCTATTAATTGTTCTTGAGGATCGGTTTTTTGATTAATACTCCATTCTATAGTTTTAATATCACCATAATTGAAAAATAATGTACATTTAGAAGGTTCATCATCTCTACCGGCTCGCCCTGATTCTTGATAGTAACTCTCTAGATTTCGGGGTAAATCGGAATGCACCACAAACCGCACATCAGGTTTATTAATGCCCATACCAAAGGCAACGGTGGCTACCATTACTCGCACATCATCCCGAATAAACCGAGTTTGATTTTTTGATCTTTCATCATCACTTAAACCAGCATGATAAGGCAAAACAGAAATCTTATCATTTTGGAGTTTTAAAGTTATTTCATCAACTTTTTTGCGAGTTAAACAATAAATAATTCCTGAACCTTCATTTTCTCTAACTATTTCTAATAATTCGGCGTAAGCGCGGTTACTCTTAGCCCGGACTTCATAATAAAGATTTTGGCGGTTAAAACTAGCAATATGAATACTTGGTTGTTTTAATCCTAATTGTTCAATAATATCAGCCCTGACTCTATCTGTAGCGGTAGCGGTGAGGGCAACTGTAGGCACATCAGGATAACGTTTGCGGAGTAATCTTAATTGCCGATATTCTGGGCGGAAATCATGTCCCCATTCTGAGACACAATGGGCTTCATCAATGGCAAAGGTGGAAATCCCCACTTTTTCCTTAACTACGTCTAAAAGGGGGAGAAATCGGTCACTAATAAGGCGTTCTGGGGCGACATAAAGCAATTTTATTTTACCATTCATGATCGCTTCTTCACGGGAGCGAACTTTATAGGCGTTGAGACTACTATTGAGAAATGTGGCAGAAATGTTATTAGTTCGCAGTGCTTCTACTTGATCTTGCATTAAAGCTATCAAGGGTGAGACTACCACTGTTAAACCGGGTTTTAAAAGTGCCGGTAATTGAAAGCACAGAGATTTACCCCCACCTGTGGGCATGATTACCATTAAATCACGATTTTGTAAGGCATCTTCGATAATTTGCCGTTGTCCAGGGCGAAATTGATCATAACCAAAATGATGTTTTAAAGATTTTTCTAGGTCTGGGTACTGAAGCATGGTAGATGGCTGTTGCGTGTCTGAGTCGTGATGAATATATTAGAATTTTAACGCACGTTGGGGAATTGGTAGAGGGATAGTAGTTATAATTATAGACACAAGATGGAGGGAAATTGTCTGAGAGGGTAGCGTGGTATAGTCATATCAGGATTTGAGGATGAACAGAGGATGAGAGTTTTATCACCAATTACTAATTATAGGAAATAACTATGACGCAAGAATTAATGGAGTTAAGACAAACTATATTAGAAGGGCGTTATGATGATGCCTTGGAAATTCTTGATGATTTGGAGGAGATAAGCAAACAGGGAACTTTGCGAAAAATAGAAGCTTTTTTAGTGAGGTTGGTTATTCATCTGATTAAAAATCAAATTGAACAGCGTTTAACTAATTCTTGGATTGCTTCTATTTCTGATTCTGTGATTCAAATTGCCAAGTTGAATATTAAAGATAATCAAAAATCCTATTATATTAAATCTGATGAATGGGGTGAATATTTAGCAGAAGCTGTAGAAATGGCAATTCGTCCAGCTAGTGCGGAGATTTTTGGCGGTACGTTAAAACCGAGTCAGGTTTCTCAAAGATTACAAGAAAAAGAATTAATTGATTTTGCTGAAAATCTTTTGTTGTTAACTTATGAATATCAACCTAAAGAGTTAGCAAAGATGATTGATAATTATTTATCACAATTACCAGGAGGTGAAGATTGGTTTGAGTAGTTTGGGCAAAACTAAGTTGGTTGAAGATAATGAAGTAATGAATGACCAACTTGGCGTAGATATATGCTTTTGTTGTCTTCGTGATGATAAGATATTAGATGAACAAACCACGAAGGAGCGAAGGTAGCGAAGGAAGAAGAGTTTTAGGGAGTTTTTGCGTTAGTTCTGGTAGATTGTGTTTGTTGGATATTTTTTGTCATAAACTAGGTAAGCTAGTTTTAATAATTACCCAGGTTT
>NZ_JADEWA010000133.1:0-11769 GCF_015207865.1 Dolichospermum sp. LEGE 00246 | reverse complement strand
ACAGAAATATTTGATTAATAATTAAGGATCGTAAATCATGATTCATGATTTATTCGCTCAATTTATAATTTATTGCCCATCTACCACCATGAAGAATTGTAGCGAACAAGGATATTACAAAAAACTCCGCTAGAGGGATGTTGAAAATGTATCAAATCATGATTAATGATACGACATTACGTGATGGGGAACAGGCAGCAGGTGTTGCTTTTAACTTAGAAGAAAAAGTAGCGATCGCTCAATTCCTAGATACCATTGGTGTCCATGAATTAGAGGTAGGAATTCCGGCGATGGGAGAAGAAGAAATTCGCGCCATTGTTGCCATTCGTAACTTAGATTTAAACGCTAAATTATTAGGTTGGAATCGCGCTGTATTATCAGATATTAAAGCTTCTATAGCCTGTGGACTAGAACGAGTACATATTGCTATTCCTGTGTCTGGAGTGCAAATTGCCGCTAAATTTCATGGACAATGGCGAGTAAGTTTACAAAAACTCAAAGACTGTATTAGCTTCGCCTTAGATCAAGGTCTTTGGGTATCAGTTGGTGGTGAAGATTCTTCTAGAGCCGACGAAAACTTTCTCCAAGATGTTGCCATGTTATCGCAAGAATGGGGAGCATCTCGCTTTCGGTTTTGTGATACAGTTGGGGTACTTGATCCCTTCCGAACTCACCTGAAAGTTAAGCATTTAGTATCAACTCTATCAATTCCTATTGAGATTCACACCCATAATGATTTTGGACTAGCAACTGCTAACGCCTTAGCCGGAATCAAAGCTGGTGCTGTATCTGTAAATACTACCGTTAATGGACTAGGAGAAAGAGCCGGAAATGCAGCTTTAGAAGAAGTAATCATGGCTCTAAAATGTATTTACGGTGTTGACTTGGGAATTCAAACTCAACACTTGTTAAAACTATCTCAACTAGTCGCTAAAGCCTCTGGTGCTAATGTTCAACCTTGGAAAGCAATTGTGGGTGAAAATACCTTTGCTCATGAGTCTGGTATTCATGCTCATGGTGTTCTGCAAAACCCCGTTACTTATGAACCTTATGCTCCTGAAGATGTGGGTTGGGAACGGCGTTTAGTCATAGGTAAACATTCTGGTCGGCATTCATTATCTAATCTCTTAGAACAGCATGGCATCTTTCTTGATTCTCAAGAAACCCAAGCTATTTTAGATGTAGTCCGTCAGCAATCAATCCTCAAAAAACGCAGTCTCACTACAGAAGAATTATTAAATTTAGTCAGCGAAAAAAGGTATTCCCATGCAACGTGATGAAATAGAACTAGACTCGCAACCCATTTTTGAAATCGGTCAAAAAGTTCGAGTTAAGAAACTAATCAAAAACGATGGAACTTTTCCAGGTAGAGAGATTGGGGAAGTTTTAGCAAACATTGGTGATGTTGGTTATGTTTCCAGCATTGGCACATTTTTGCAAGCTTATTATATCTATGCTGTGCATTTTTTGGAAACAGGGTACATCATCGGTTGTCGAAAAAGAGAACTAGAATCTGCTGAGGAAACACATGAAAGTAATGCTGCGAATGAATGATGCTGGTACTTTAATTGCCTACGTCCCTAAAAAAGATTTAGAAGAAGAAGTAGTCAAAGAAACAGATGGTGCAGCAGGTAAAATTCTCACTTTAGCTAATGGTTGGGAATTAGAATTTAGTGAATTTCCCGATAAAAGTCGTTTACCCGTAACTTTAGAAGCTAAACGCCTTCCTTAAAATGCAAGTATTCAGCCGTTAGTTATTAGCTATAGTGATTATCGGTTGAATGAGATAGAAGAACCCCACCCCTCACCCCTCCCCGCAAGCGAGGAGGGGGACATGGATTAATTATCAATTGGTAATGTGGGGTTTATTATTTTTTATTTGAAACATAGAGTTATCGCAAATGGGTGAAAAATATTTGACCTTATCGGAATTGAATATTGAGGGACAGTTTTTAGGGTTTGTGGGTAAAGATGCTGGGAAATATAAACATTTACAGTTAGCAGTTTCTGGGGGAAATATTAAACTGAAAATCCCTAAAAATTTACGTTGTTCGCTAGGTTTATCCTTAGTTCCTGGTGAACAAATTCGCATAGATGCTATTAGTAAATTAAACCTCCGTAACAATAAACTAAAACTGCAACTTTATCAAATTCAAGCAATTGGTTTTTGTGTGCTGGAAAATTTCCTTCCTCAACCCAAAGCCAAAATTATGGTATGTCAAAAATCTGGTTGTCTGAAACGGGGTGGAAAGGGGTTATTATCGGACTTAGAAAAAACTTTAGGCGATCGCGGTTTATCTGATAAAGTCATAATTGAACATACCGATTGTCAAAAACGCTGTAGCAGCGCTCCCAATTGTGTTTTAATGCTAGGTAAAAAACAATACAAGAAGGTTCAACCAGAAGCGATCGCATCTTTGCTAGAAAATCATTTAAGTGGTTGATGTAGCGTCACAAAATATACTATTTTGCTTGAATTATCTCGTTCCCAGTCTCTGACTGGGAATGCTATCACAAGAGGCTCTGCCTCGACTTCAGCTAGATAGTAAATAAAAATACTGATATCATAAACATATCTCATCTTTCCCATTCCTGACGCAAAGTATCCAAATGACTCAACATTGCTGCTTTTTTAGGCTTTAAAATTCCGGCGTTGCTGATTAAGGGTATGAATTTTAGTCTCACGCAAAGGCGCAATCACGCTTCGTGATCTTGAAGAGTAGACGCACTGAGGTTTGAGTTTTAAAGGTTCAATTTGGGAATTTCATACCTCAATTCAGCAACGCCGAATAATTTTTTCATTAAGAATTTGCAAATCTAAGAATAATATTGGTATCAAGTAAATAGCTTTTCATATTCCTCTATCATCATAAATATTTTCTCGACGTAGTGATTCATCTGATAGAGTAATACTACTTTGAGGAAATTGAGATAACCATTCCTGAAATTGTGCTACTTTTTCTGCTAATGTTAAATTTTGCTGTTCTGCTGGCAGAATTATATTGATATGAGAAAGTTTAGATAAGAAAAGTTTCTGATCTTCGGGAGTTAATTTGGAAACAATTTCTACAAGGGAGTCCACAAGTTGTACATTCATAATTATTTATGTTATTTACTAGGTTATGGACAACATTTCTGTATTTTAATTATAAACTCTAAACTGCAAAATTCTTTTAGTCCGTTTTAACGGAGTTTCGCTATGAGATTGGGAATTTATTCCCATGCGGGTGATGATGCTTCATGAAGTATAATATTTTCATCATTAAATCCTATAAATTCTAATTCAGACAAAAAGAAACAATCTAAAAATACCCAACGTCAATAACAATTGATCATCCTTGTATTCTGACAAAGGAAATCATGAAAAATATCCTCATATTAACCACAATTCTATCTTTAGGTAGTGTAATAACTTTCAAATCTATGCCTGTTGTTGCTAATCCCAGCCACCAACAGTATCAAGTTAACAAAGACGTTAAAACCATCCAATCCGTACCAATTCCAGCCAATGAATTACCACCACCATTAGACAAAAACGGAGTATTTAGAGAAATTACCAGTGGGGGAATAGCTGGAAAAACCTATGAAACAGTTTTACTAAAAGACGGTCAACTGATACGAACAAAAACAGGTGATGCTAACGACTCAGAGCGTAGTATCAAAAAAGTTACTGGAGAACAAGTTAAACAATTTGAAAAATTATTAACCCAAGACAAATTTGAACAATTCAACAAATTGAGTTTCCCAGCACCTCCAGGTTCAGCAGATTATATCACCTATACCATAACCAGTCAAAAAGCCACAACCCAATATAATGACATATCGCAATCTCAACTACCAAACAAACTAGATAAAGTTGTCAAAGCATGGAACGAATTAAAAAATAGTGCCAAATAACTAACCCAAATCCTCAACCTTTAGAGGAAGTTGAGGATTTAAATCACACTCTTAATTTCTCTCTGCGCCTCTGCGCCTCTGCGTGCAAAAAAATCATCCCTTCTCAACCAAACCCTCCAAAACCTGCTGTAAATCAGTCGTCAACTCAGCCACCGATTGTCTAGCAGCAACGCGACTACCTTTATAAACCGCATAACGTTGAGAAATAGAAATGGGTTCACCCACAGTTATTCTCACCTGCTGCTTACCCAATTGTGGACGATTTACAGGAATATTCCCCTTAATTTTATTAACCATATCCCATAAAAGTAAAGTCATTTCAGCAAATCTTTCCACCGTTGGTTTTTCGCGGATATACATCCCAGAAACAGCCACAAAACTCTCAACCAATCTCATGTGCCACATCCGAAAATATGCTTCTTCAGCGATTCTATCTCCCAAACTTTTCTCAATGGGTGATAATAATTTAATATCCTTAAAATCTTCCCTAAATATATAATTCCAACCGGCTTGTTCTACCCGTCTACATCTATCATTCCAATTCCCCCTAGATGGTAAATCAAAATATTGTTCAGCAATAAATAAAGCAATATTCATCACAGCTTGTAAACGATAAGCTAAAGCTTCATTTCTATCTATAATTTCCCCATTAGTAATTTTTTCATCTGGTAATGTTTGATGATAAAACTTAGTATAAAATTGTTCCATTACCGCTAATAAATGTTCAGCCAAACCTAACAATCGGGGATAAAGTGCAGCCAAATTAGCCTCAGTTTGATCCTGATTCACAGATAAACCACTAGCCGCTTCTAATCCAGTTAACAAATTTGCTATATTATCCCAAGGCTGATTAACATAACTATATTTAATGCCAATTGGTACAATTAAAACTTCCTCATTTCTTCCCGCTTTTTGCAAATCTTCCGCACACCAAAAACCCATCTGTGCGATACCCGGTTCTAAGGGACTAATAATCTCCGATAAACCATTTGTAGCACCTTCTGGCGCAGCAGCCATGGGAAACTGACCATTGAGATACAAATCCCGCACCGAACGCAACCCAGTCCAGTCAGCTTTACCGCGTTGAATCGGAGTTCCCCCCAAATGGGAAATTACCCAACCAACTTGAGAACCAGCCCAGAGAGGAATACCCCGATCATAGATAAAATGGGCATGAAGGGGATATTGTAGCTGTGTACCCCCAACTCGTGTTACTTTAGGCAAGATTTGGGACAGTAAATAGGTTAAACAAAGAGGGTCTGCTGTTTGAGGATGACGAAACGCCAACATAAACCGGATTTTACCATCCTGAAACCGTTGATAGCAATCCGCCAAAACTTCAACATTGTCTGCTTCAATGTTGCTAATAGGTGTTTTCCAGCGAATCCAGTTAGGTAGAACTAGATGTACCAACTTTAACAACAAAGGGTTAAAAGCTGGCGGAATAAATTCTAAAGGTGGTTGTGCTTGATACATTGCTTCAGACACAGTAATCATCTCCTCAAGTTATAACAGGTGACAGGTGATACCAATTTTATGTGAGGCTGCACAGAATAACAATCATTCATATTTATCTGCGTTTATCTGCGTTTATCTGCGGTTAATTATTCTGAAAATTTTATTCTATGCAGCTTCGTTTTAATTTGGTATGACATAGGTTAATCTTCAATAATTAATTGGCAAAATTAGCAAGTAAAGGTAAAAACAATGCGATTATCACAAATGTTATTTGTTACACTGCGGGATGATCCGGCTGATGCGGAAATACCCAGTCATAAATTGTTACTCCGCGCTGGTTATATCCGTCGCATTGGTGGTGGGATTTATGCTTATCTTCCCCTAATGTGGCGGGTTTTGCAAAAGGTTTCCCAAATTGTCCGCGAAGAAATGAATGCTACCGGCGCACAAGAATGTTTATTACCACAGTTACAACCTGCGGAATTATGGCAAGAATCGGGACGCTGGGACACCTATACTAAGGCTGAGGGAATTATGTTTTCTCTTGTGGATAGAAGAGAACAACAATTAGGACTAGGACCAACGCACGAAGAAGTAATTACCACAGTTGCCCGTGATATGATTCGTTCCTATCGTCAATTACCTGTCCATTTATATCAAATTCAAACTAAGTTTCGTGATGAAATTCGTCCCCGGTTTGGTTTAATGCGCGGACGAGAATTTATCATGAAAGATGGTTATTCTTTCCATGCTGATGAAGAAAGTTTGAAAAAAACTTACCAGGAAATGTACACTGCTTATAGTAATATGTTGCGGCGTTCTGGTTTAGCTTTTCGGGCTGTGGAAGCTGATTCTGGGGCTATTGGTGGTTCTGGTTCGACAGAGTTTATGGTGTTAGCAGAAGCAGGAGAAGATGAAGTTCTCTACACTGAAGATGGTAAATATGCCGCAAACGTAGAAAAAGCAGTTTCTTTACCAGCAGATGCGGAAATTTCACCTTTTACAAGTTACGAAAAACGGGAAACTCTGGGAACAGAAACTATAGATAAAGTTTGTAATTTCCTCAAATGTTCTCCTACCCAAATTGTCAAAAACGTTTTATATCAAACTGTATATGATAACGGTTTAACTGTTTTGGTATTGATAAATATTCGCGGAGATCAGGAAATTAATGAAGTTAAATTACAAAATGAGTTAACTAAATTAGCTCCTCAATTTGGTGCTAAAACTATTCTGACTTTAACTGTACCAAATGCTGAGGCTCAAGCAACATGGCAAGCAAAATCTTTGCCTTTGGGTTACATAGCACCTGATCTTAGTGATGATTATATTGCGGAAAGTAAACAGGTAAATTCTCAGTTTGTGCGGTTGGTGGATAAAACCGCTGTGGAGTTAAAGAATTTTGTTACTGGTGCAAATGAAGCTGGTTTTCACGTAGTTGGCGCAAATTGGGGTGAGCAGTTTAAATTACCTGCATTAACCGTAGATATTCGTAAGGCAAAATTAGGCGATCGCTCCCTGCACGACCCAACCCAAACCCTACAAACAGCTAGAGGCATCGAAGCCGGTCATATCTTCCAACTGGGGACAAAATACTCCCAAGCGATGGGTGCAACTTATACCAACGAACAAGGAGAAGAAAAGCCTTTAGTTATGGGTTGTTATGGTGTAGGTGTGTCACGTTTAGCACAATCAGCCGTAGAACAATCCTATGATAAAGATGGCATAATTTGGCCAATAGCGATCGCTCCCTATCACGCCATCATCATCATTCCTAACATTAAAGATGCTCAACAAATCGCCGTTGCTGAACAACTCTACACAGAACTCAACCAAGCAGGTGTAGAAACCTTATTAGATGACAGAGACGAACGGGCAGGAGTAAAATTCAAAGATGCAGATTTAATCGGTATCCCCTTCAGAATCGTCACTGGCAGAGCCATTACAAATGGTAAAGTCGAAATAGTCAAACGCGCAAATCGTGAATCTCAAGAAATTGTTATTGACGAAGTTATCAATACATTGCAACAATGGATTAAAAACGCAATAGAAAGTTAACATTCAACTATTGTAAACTGGGTATTCTGAGACCAAATCAGTCGAATTATTCCCATTCCTGCTATCATAAGTTGTCTCAAACCCGTAGGGGTGGAGTCTCCCCACCCTAGACTGCATTTTATGAGAACAAAAACCACTGTATTTCATGAAATTACCAAAAATTTAAGTATTACAGAGAAACCCTTTAATCAATTAAAATAATTTTTACTTAAACTCATCCTATCATTATACTGAGATAATTAACTGCAAACCGGATTTATGAGTCAGTGCCTTAACCCCGCGTGTCTACAGCAAAACCCACCAAAAACTATCCTTTGTCAATCCTGTGGCAGTCAAATAGTGCTGAAAGAACGGTATCGCGCCATCCGCATTATTGGTGAAGGTGGTTTTGGGCGGACATTTTTAGCAGTAGACGAACAGAGATTAGATACTCACTGCGTTATTAAGCAATTTCTACCCCAACAATCAGGAAGTGGTGCGCTCAAAAAAGCCACAGAGCTATTTGAACAAGAAGCATTCAGACTCAACGATTTAGGGAAACATCCCCATATTCCAGATTTACTCGCATTCTTTCCCCAAGAAGGCAGACTTTATCTAATTCAAGAATTTATCGAAGGTCAAAATTTATTAAACGAACTGCGACAAAAGGGGAAAATTAGCGAATCTGAAGTAAAAAAAATCCTAATTGAATTATTACATATTTTACAATTTGTTCATAACAATAAAGTAATTCATAGAGATATTAAACCAGAAAATATTATTAAACATTCGCAAACAGGCGCTTTATTCCTAATTGATTTTGGAGTTTCCAAAGACGTAGGGAACAACGTTCTCACCAAACTGGGAACAGTTACAGGTACACCTGGTTATGCACCACCAGAACAATTTCGCGGCATAGTTTATCCCAACAGCGACCTTTATAGTTTAGCTGTAACTTGTATTCGATTATTAACAGGATATTTCCAAAAACCAGATGGTACTGATCCACTATTTGATTTAACAGTCATGCAATGGATATGGAAAAAATATATATTTGTGAATCATGACTTAGAAATAATATTAGATAAAATGCTGCAAGACTTACCCTCAAATCGCTTTCAGTCGGCAACAGAAATTTTATCAGTATTGCAACCACAGCAACTTTCACAAATAACCATTTCTCCTAATCACTCCCAGCAAGTCACTACAACAATTGTTTCCCCGAAACAACCCATAGTTTTTAGAGACAATTTAGGAAATAATTTATTTTTGGAAATGGTAGGTATTCCTGGTGGCACATTCTCTATGGGTTCACCAGAAGGAGAGGGATATAAAAATGAAAAACCTCAACATAACGTGACAATTTCACCTTTCTACATCGGAAAATACCCAATTACCCAAGCACAATGGCAAAAAATCGCCAGTTTACCGAAAATCAACATAGATTTAAACCCTAAACCCTCATACTTCCAAGGTGCAAATCTGCCAGTGGAAAAAATATCATGGTTAGATGCCCAAGAATTTTGTGCTAGGTTGGGGGAACACACAGGTAAAATGTATCGCTTACCTAGCGAGTCTGAATGGGAATATGCCTGTAGAGCCAAGACTACAACTCCATTTTACTTCGGTGAAGCCATTAATACAGATGTAGTTAATCATAATAACAAATACAAACAGACCACAGATGTAGGCGAATTTCCCCCTAACAACTTTGGTTTATATAATATGCACGGTAATGTGTGGGAATGGTGCGAAGATTTTTGGCATAGGGACTATACAAATGCACCCAATGACGGTAGTGCTTGGACTAGTAACGATAGCAAACGCATATTGCGCGGTGGTTCTTGGCTTCAAGAGGCTGGGAACTGCCGTTGTGCCTATCGTAACTACATAGTTGCTGGTGGCAGTAACTACGGTAGTGGTTTTCGAGTCGCGTGTTCTTCTGGGTGATTCCTAATCTCCAATTCCCGCATCTCGTAATCGTTTCTCCAACTCCGCTAACCGTTGTAAAGCCTGCTCTTTTTCTCGTCTTTCTTGTTCTTTTTCTCGTCTTTCTTGTTCCTTTTCTCCTCGTTCCTTCTCAACCGACTCAAACCCCCACAATAATAAATTACCCTCCTTATCCCACCAGCGCAACCAATAACCATCACGGTTTTCGCGCTTTCCTTGCCATACACCAATAAATAAATCCATTTCCCCTAACCAATAACGGTTATTTTCATCAGGGGAACGTAATTGATATTTTCCTGAACTTTGTAACCGATGAACTTCCAAAACACCCGTATCAGGTGCAAAAATTAGATAATTTGCAACTTCTAACACCTCTTCATAAAAAAACCATTTACCAGGGGGAAAAGTCCTTTTACTAGAATATTCACTCCCATTTGCGTCAGAAAGAAATTCCATCACCACAACCGGTATTTCACCCTGTTTGTGAGGAGTATAACTACGTTGTATTTGCTCTCTAGGCACAGTAATTTTGGGTATGTAAGCCCAATCAGGTGCTTTGATGACAATTTTGCCATTAACTACGGTACAAATGCCGTAATTGGTCGTAGCCAGGGCTGTTTCTGGGAGTTTCCCTGCCAGTTGCAGGCTTTCCGTCAGTGCAGCGGCTAAAGAAGGTTGATTAACATTATCCACTGGTTCATCTTCTAAAACAAAATCTTCAGGCAAGAGTTCCCAGGTAATCTTGTGGGTCGAAGCAGTAACAACCATAACAACCACAAATAAGGGATTGATTACTAATTATAGTATTTATCAATTCATTTTTTCGGGAAATTGGCCTTGAAAATTTGATTAATATAGCAGATATGTATGGTGTGTAAAGCTATTGAGGGCATGGCTACGCTTAGAGCGACAGCACAACGCACCATTATTGACAATTTAATGCCAAGTAGGTGAACACAATAAAACCAACCTGTGTAAAGAAACGTAAAATCGCTGAAAACTTCTTTACTCTTTACTCTTGCCTCTTGCCTTGCTATAACGACAATTTTCAACGCCAACCTACTTATTTGATTTGCTTACCATATTTTACTGAAGTCTAATTTAAAAGTTTTTTCAAGAAACCATAGGATTTAGATAAAGAGAAAGGTAACGGACTTGTAAAGATCACTCTACAATTGGAGTGGCAAGAGGCAAAACTAGCAATAACAGTTCATGTCCAGATCAAAAGCCAAGATTTGCACCGGGGAATAACGTTTATAAACAGGCTACTTATCTTACAAATACTATTTCCATCCTCAATCCAGTAGGTTTTATATTGTCAGTAACCCAGCCCTAAAGGAACTGAGCTTGCAAGAAATTGCAAGCTGTACTGACCAGACCACCCTAAGCGGCTTGCCCTGAGCGAAGTCGAAGGGAGTCTAAGGGTAGCCGTTATTTGAGTCACGACACCTCGAAATGCGTAGCCAGTTTCCCGCTCTGTCGCTGTAAGTTAAACAGTTCTAAGGTCACTGGAACAGTGCTTTCAGCCTAACAAGCTCTTATAACAGGTCAAGGCTAACATTACCCCAGAAATGGGAGTTGGTTTCCAGATTCCAATCAAAAATCTGGTTTTAATTTTAACATCCACAGCGGTCAAAACCGTGGTCAGTGAGCTTGTCGAACTGCTCGTGTCGCGGCTGGTGAGCCGCGTCGAACCATCCCTCTCAGGTCTAAAGACGCTGAGTTTCCCACTTACCGCGAGGTTTTATGAATAACCAACAAAGAACTAACGGCGTTTCTTCCGGTGTGATAGCAGCTATTTCCGCAGCAGTGGTAGTGGTAAGCGGTGGTGTGGCTTGGTTTTCTGCCCAAACGCCCAATCCTCCTACACCTGATAACTCTTCACAATCTATTAAACAGCCCATCAAGCAATCAACAACCCAACAGGGCAATCAACAGACTGCTAGTATATACTGGCTCAGATCCAAGGAAAATCACCTGGATTTAGTTCCCCAACCCTTTAAAGTTGCTGCTACCCAACCCAATCAAGTTTTAGAAGCAGCATTTAAAACTTTATTAGCCGGTCGAAGTGAAGGCACAGGCTCTACTACTATTCCCCCGGGTACTCAACTATTGGGACTCAAAGCAGAAAATAATGATATTCATGTGAATTTGTCTGAACACTTTACCGCTGGTGGAGGTAGCACTTCCATGATGGGGCGTGTGGGACAAGTTGTATATACTGCTACCAGCTTAAATCCTAAAGCCAAAGTATATATCGAAGTCAATGGCAAACTTTTAGAGGTTTTAGGGGGTGAAGGTGTGGAATTACAACAACCTCTCACCCGCGAAAGTTTTCAGAAAAATTATCCGCTTTAGTCAGTTGTCAGTTGTTAGTTGTCATTGGGAAAATTCTTTCTCCCCCCCTACTTCCCCAACTCCCCCAAC
>NZ_JADEWA010000132.1:0-11770 GCF_015207865.1 Dolichospermum sp. LEGE 00246 | reverse complement strand
GTATAATCTTTATACAATAATATCAATAGTCAATGTTTTTTATCGAATTGTATAATTAAATAAAACATATCCAAGCATTTTAATTTTGTGAACTTTTATATCGGGTGTGCAGTTTGGGCGTACAAGGGTTGGTTGGGAGAACTTTATCCCCCAGGAACTCGCAATGCTGACTTCTTAAATCTTTACAGTCGCCGCTTTAGCACTGTAGAAGGAAATACTACTTTCTATGCCACACCTAACGCAGAAACCGTTACTCGTTGGGCGACAGAAACGCCACCAGGGTTTGAATTTTGCCTGAAATTACCGCAAAATATCACCCACCAAAAATTACTACAACCCCATATTCCCGAAGCCTTAGCTTTTTTGGAGAAAATGCGCCCTTTAGGTACTCATTTGGGTCCCCTATTTGCCCAACTCCCTCCCAGCTATTCTCCGGCTTTACTGGACGATTTGACGGCTTTTTTGACGGCTTGGCCGCGCACAGAGACACCCTTAGCATTGGAAGTTAGACATAGTGAGTGGTTTCAAGAACCTCATGCTAGTAATTTGACAGCATTACTAGAGGAATTAGGTGTGGGAAGAGTATTATTAGATTCACGTCCAATTTATACCGGAGATGATGACCCGCAATTATTATCAGAACGACGTAAACCCAAATTACCTGTGCAATTTAGTATAACTGCGCCTTTTGCTTTGATTCGTTTTATCTCTCACCCACGGTTATCAATGAATCAGATATTTATGGAGGAGTGGGTTAGACAAATTCAAAAATGGTTACAAGCAGGAATAAAAATTTATTTCTTTGTGCATTGTCCCATAGAAGATATGTCTCCTCATAATGCCCGCTATTTCCAACAGTTATTAGAAGAAAGTGGTGTAGTCGTTCCCCCTCTTCCTGAGAATAATTTACAACAATCTTCGCATCAACTCAGTCTGTGGTAATAATATAATACTTATCCCTCTAAGGAGATTTAAATGAATCGGCTGCTTTATGAAAGTTCTGTTGCATATAAAGGATATTTAATTATCCCTTTTGTTTTTGGCAAGGTTGATGATTATGAAATCTATTCATATAAGTTATTAGCGGAAGTTGGACATAAAAGCCGGTTTCATGGTTCAGAAAATCCAGCGGCAATGTATAGTAATACTGTTACCAATATTGTTGATATTGCTAAAGAACATATTGATCTAAATATGGACTTTGTGAGTCAAGGTAATTTTTTTCAATCACGCTATGTTTATCGTCATAATCTAATTATTGTTTATCAAAGAAATAGTAGATGTTATTATGACCATTATGCACCAGACTCATTAACTAATATTGCCGCCCCCAAATTATTTTCATCACCTTATGAATGTTTAAATTGGGTGCAACAAGGTTTAGATGGTAGAAAAAGAGCCTAAATTATTTAGGTTGGGTTGACGTAAGGAAACCCAACATTATTATAGCGTTTTTCGTTTGAGTGAAATACAAAAACCCCACCCCCAACCCCCTCCCCGCAAGCGAGGAGGGGGCTTTTTAATTCTTGTCTTATCTTATGGCAACCAGAAATTAGGTAAAATAGATTTACCCACATCTCGAACAACTTGATTGATATTTCTGGCAAATTGGATATGATTTTCGTCTGCTTCCACTGCTAAAATATTGGCTTTTTCCCCAGTTTCTAAATAGGAAATAGCTAAATTTGCAGCTTCTAAACCTGTGACATAAGCCTTTTCTTGTGACCATGAACCATGACGGTTAATAATCCAATCTCCACTCATAAACAGATTTTGTAAACTTGTCTTAGCTGGTAACAGATAACGATAACTACCAGGGGCAAAATGTGTCACTGCATTTGCTAAACGAATCACACTACTATCTATGACTTTCGCTTCTCTAAAACCGGGAATACATTTTGTTAAATAACCTTGAACTATTTGCACAATTTCCTCATCACTTAAATGCAGAAATTGATTAGCGTGATAAAAATCTGCTTCTATTACTGTTCCTGGTTCATTTTTAAATTCATCATGTAAAGCATTCAAATCAAAAAATGTCCATCCTGTAGAATCATCAAAACCAAAACAAGCATTAGAAGGACGGGGAATATCTATTTTTCTATCAAACCATAACCGAGTTGCTAAAACATCAACAGCCCCTAAATTATTTAAGTTTCTAAATTCTGGACGATTTTGTAAACTCGGACTACTGGAAACAATCTTTTTCATTCCTGTGACACCGACGGAAAAGATTACAGCGTCAGCATCAAAAATTTCATCATTGCAAACTACACCTTTAACGTGATTATTGCTATCTATAATTACATCTGTAACTTTATGTTTAGATAGAACTCTTGCACCTAATTTTTCTATTTGTTCTACCCAGGGACGGAAGATTTTTTCTCCCACAGTTCCACGACACCAAACCACATCAAAATCCGGTTGATGTGCCAGAATAAAATAATATAACATTCCCAATGTGGCCGCCGCCGAACATTGTTCACCCGGGGCAAATAAACCCACTAATAACATTGGTTCAAAAGCTTCTTTATAGAGTCGGGCAGAAACACCAAAAGTTTTGAATAATTCACGGGCTGTCAGATAATCGTAACGTTTCCAAGCCTGATCTGAATTATCAAAATCAATCAAACTATAAAGTAAGGGTAAGGCACTCAAACGGTCAATTAATGGTAATCTTTGAAATTGAGGATATATAAAAGTTCCTAAAGGTGTGGGAAGTCTGGGTAAATCTTGAAAAATCGGAGATTCTACTTCCAAACCTGCGGGAGAATATTGTGCGGAACGAGTCCAAGTTGTAAACGGACTAATTCCCAATTCATTAATCAGAGAAAAAATATTTCTGTAAGGATACCAAAAGCCATGAATACCGGCTTCTACGGATTTACCTGCGGCTGTTTGCCAACCTGCTACTAACCCACCAGGATATTGTCCAGCTTCTAGTAATGTGACATCATAACCTTGTTTGGCTAAATGGTAAGTAGCCCCTAAACCAGCCCAACCAGCACCAACAACGATGACTTTTTTCTGTTGTGATTCTTTTGACATTTTCCCTGATCATAATTGCACTCATTTAATAATGTATCTGATATTCAAGAATGCTGGAGTAATTAGACAGAGTGCAGGGGACAGGGTGAAGAGAAGTCATTTTGATCACTTAAAAGATAGACGTTAATCCGTAATTGAGTGCGCTAACGCAATGACATTGTGTAATTAATTCTGTCTCACTACTTAATTGCACACAGTAGAGTGTTTTTCATAACCACTTCCCCGCAAGGGGATGAAAACTGTTATCTGTATTTTTCAGAAGCTTTGTAGAGAAATTCCAGAGAACATCTCTACAATCTTTTTCATTTTAAGCAATACTAGAAATACCGAAATCGGGAGGAATATCTTGCAGTCTTCCCGGACCAATAGCTTGTAATCCTTCTTTGAGAATAATATCACCCGTATACAAAGCTTTCCCAACTATCACACCTGTCACACCTTGGGGTTCTAAAGCTAATAAACTTAACAAATCCGTCACAGAACTTACTCCACCGGAAGCAATTACAGGTATGGAAGTTACCGCTGCAAGTTCTCGTAATGCGTCTAAATTGGGTCCTTCTAGTGTGCCGTCACAGTTGATATCGGTGTAAATTATGGCTGCTGCACCTAATTCTTGCATTTGTACTGCTAGTTGGGTGGCTAATACTTCTGATGTTTCTAACCAACCGCGAGTTGCAACTAAGCCGTTACGGGCATCTATGCCAATAATAATTTGTTGGGGAAATTCTTGACAAAGTTCTTGGACTAATTGAGGTTGTTCGACGGCGACAGTGCCGAGAATTGCCCAATTTACACCCAGGTTGAATAATTGTACGACACTGGTGCGATCGCGCAATCCTCCCCCAACTTCAATGGGTATGTCAAGATTATTTCTAATGGCTTCTATGGCGGCTAAGTTGATAATTTTCCCAGCTTTTGCCCCGTCTAAGTCAACTAAATGCAGTCTTGTCGCGCCTTGGTCTGCCCACATTTTCGCTACTTCAACGGGGTTTTCGCTGAATACTTGCGATCGCTCGTAGTCTCCTTTGTATAGTCGCACACAGCGACCTTCTAGTAAATCAATTGCGGGGATTACTTCCATTTATTTTTTTCCTGATAAACAATAGTTTTTTCTCACGCAGAGGCGCAGAGAAGAAAGACGGAGTTTAATTTTTGCTTTTTAATTCCTGTACTGCTTGGCGAAAACCTAAGACTAGTAAGATGTTAGCAAGGGTTAAAAAGATTTCTGCACCACCATGTAACCAGTCTACATTGGCTAGTTGTTCTCCGTACTGCACTTTGGCGTAAATGGCGGCGGGGATGGTGATGGCGACAAATACCAATGTGCCGTAAAATCCATATAGGGCTAAACGTGGCATTTGTGGACTGCGGCTAATAAACCACAAGAAACCCAAATAGGGAAACAGAGAGAGGGCAAAGAGGGTTTCTTTTGATATCATTGTTCTGATTTGATAGATTGTGTCTCAGTGGGCTTTGCAGACTTGGTTGAACGCCAAATTACATAAGCTGCCGCCCAAAGGGTAAAGTTACCAACTAATGTCATGGTAGCTTGTAGGTTGACTAACCATTCTAATGATTCAGAATTGTCGAAATAATGCCAAGTACAAGCACACATTGCGCTAATTAAAGCTGGTAACATGGCAAAGGACAATCCCCACCAACTACGATTTTCTGTAAGTTCACCATATATCCAAATTAGCCAAATTGCGGCTATCCACTCAATGACGCTAGAAATATGAATTATCCAGGTGGGGATTGAAAGTACGTGCATAATTGTTTGTCAGTTGTCAGTTGTCAGTTGTCAGTGGTAGATAACTAGGTTAAAAAAAATTGGTAGTCCAAAATCTAAAATCTAAAATCTAAAATCTAAAATTCAAAATGGGGAAAATGCGGGTTTTATTGTCTGGGTATTATGGTAAGGGTAATGGTGGTGATGAAGCTTTGTTAGCCACACTTCTGCAAATGCTACCACCTGATGTTACTCCTGTGGTGCTTTCTGGAAATCCTGAAGAAACTCATCGGCATTATGGTGTGGAATGTTACAACCGGATGGCGGTTTTACAGGTTATCAAGGCTTTGCGTTCTTGTGATGCTTTTGTTTGGGGTGGAGGAAGTTTAATTCAAGATGCTACCAGCAGCATTAGTCCTTTGTATTATGGCGGATTGATGGCTTTAGCTCAAGTTATGGGTTTGAAGACTGTGGCTTGGGGACAGGGTATAGGTCCTTTGTTGCATTTCCAAACTCGTTGGTTAGCAAAGGGGAATTTTACAGGTTGTACTCAAGTGAGTGTGCGCGATCGCTCCAGTTCTCGGTTATTATCAGATTGGAGTATACCCCATATCCTCGCCCCTGACCCAGTTTGGGCATTGGAATCGAAGCCAGTCCCGGAATTAGTAGATTTACCAAAACCCAGAATTGCTGTTACTTTAAGAAATCATCCTCAATTGACAGAAAATAGGTTAGCAAATTTAACTCAAGCTTTAGTTAATTTGCAAAAAGAAACCCAAGCTTTTATTTTATTATTACCATTTCAAAAAAGCGAAGATCTAGGAATTGCGGAAAAAATTCACACTCAATTACCAGATGTGAGTAGAGTTCTTTGTTCCGAAGATCCACAAATTTTAAAAGGTGTATTTCGCGGTGTGGAAATGTCCATAGGAATGCGCCTCCATAGTTTAATTATGGCAGCTAGTGAAGGTTCTCGTTGTTTTGCATTAAGTTATGATCCCAAGGTCAACCGATTAATGGAAGATTTAGAAATACCTGGTTGGGATTTAAAGGATTTACCAGATGATGTAGATTTAATCAGTAAAATTTGGATTGATTATTATAATAATGGTGTGGCTTTGTCACCTCATAAAATTCAATCCTTAGTAAATGAGGCTTTTTTACATCGGGATTTATTAAAGAAAGTGTTACCATAAAAAGCGATTTATACTATCATGTGAAACCTGTTCATCCTTAAATCCTGATAGCGTTCACGTAGTGTGCCGAACGCATCAGGCATAGCGTGGCGTAAGTAGGTGAACACAATAAAACCAAACTGTGTAAAGAAACGTAAAATCGCCCAAACCCTCTTGCCTCTTGCCTCTTGCCTCTTGCCATAACGACAATTTTCAACGCCAACCTACTTACTTATGTCAATAAACCTAATAGTTCCCCATTCCCCAACAGCAGAATATTTCTGTAACACCAACCTAAATATCTATGATTCCCCTAAATGTATCCGTTTAGCTACCCAAGCCGCCACCGGACGACATTTACAAATAACATCAAATAATCCAGATACAGCAGTTGCAGTATGTTTATGTGAAGATGACTATCCAGGATGGTTATCACTTCAAGATTTGCAATTTCTTCAACCAACAGAAACAATATATCAACCTCAATTCATCTCAACCACAGAAATTCAACAGCACATACCCACAGTTATCGCTTTTACCCAAGCAGCAAAAGCAGAAGATAATTATTACCTTTGGGGTGGCACAGTTGCACCTAATTATGATTGTTCGGGTTTAATGCAAGCAGCATTTAAATCTGTGGGTGTGTGGCTACCGAGAGACGCTTATCAACAAGAAGCTTTTACCCAAGCAATTGATATTACTGAATTACAACCAGGGGATTTAATCTTTTTTGGAACTCCTGAAAAAGCCACTCATGTAGGATTATATTTGGGTAATAATTGCTATATTCACAGTTCAGGAAAAGAACAAGGACGCAACGGTATTGGTATTGACCAACTTTCGGAACAGGGAAACAAAGTTAGTCAGGCTTATTATCAACAGTTACGCGGCGCTGGGAGAGTTGTGAAAAGTTATGAATGAACCACATTTTTGTCTCTAATTAAATCAAGACTGTTTCAATATCCTTATGACCAATTACCAATCACCAAGTTTAGATGTATCCGTAGTTGTCCCAATTAAAGATGAGGTCGAAAGTTTACCTTTATTACTAGAAGCCATTTCTACGACTCTCACCACTAGTAAGTTGAATTATGAGATTATTTGTGTAGATGATGGTTCTAGTGATGGTACAGCGGAATTTCTCAAGGAACAAGCGCAAATTCGCACTGATTTAAAAGCGGTGATTTTGCGACGTAATTATGGACAAACTGCGGCTATGTCTGCGGGTTTTAATTATGCTACAGCTAAAGTAATTGTGACTTTAGACGCTGATTTGCAAAATGACCCCGCTGATATTCCGATGTTATTAGCCAAGCTAGATGAGGGTTATGATTTAGTTAGTGGTTGGCGGCAAAATCGCCAAGATGGGGCGGTCAATCGGTTGCTTCCTTCTAAAATTGCCAATTGGTTAATCCGTGGGGCTACAAGCGTCTATATTCATGATTATGGTTGTTCTCTGAAAGCCTATCGGTCTGAATTGGTGGCAGATATGAATCTTTATGGAGAACTACACCGCTTTTTACCTGCTTTGGCATATATCGAAGGGGCAAGAATTACAGAAGTACCTGTGCGTCATCATGCGCGGCGGTTTGGACAAAGTAAGTATGGGATATCACGGACTTTCCGGGTATTGATGGATTTATTAACTATTCTATTTATGAAGAAGTTTCTCACCCGTCCCATGCACGTTTTTGGCTTGTTGGGATTGATTTCCATGATTGCTGGTGGGGGAATAGGTATATATTTAACTTTCGTTAAATTGGCTTTTCATGTAGATATTGGTAGCCGTCCTTTATTGATTTTGGCGGTGTTGTTGTTAGTAACAGGAGTCCAGTTATTTTGCTTCGGTCTTTTGGCAGAATTACTGATGCGAACTTATCATGAATCTCAAGGACGACCAATCTATCGGGTGCGAGAAGTTGTGGCAAAAAATGTTAAGTAACGTAACAATAGAGAAATAATACTTTTTACATTATTGCATCTGCCGTGAAAGCCTTTGATACTTTTGACGCTAATCTGCGAAAAAACCTGATCATGTTATTTGCAGCGGGTCTGTTTTTCTGGTCAGGTTTGGCTTCATTATTGCCTACCCTACCCTTATATATTGAACATATTGGTGCAAGCAAACAGGAAATTGGCATTGTTATGGGTAGCTTTGCCATTGGGATGTTGCTATGTCGCCCGTCAATGGGTGCTTTAGCAGATATTCGGGGTCGTAAAATAGTATTATTGATTGGAATGTCCGCAGCGGCGATCGCTCCTTTGGGATATTTATGTGTAAAATCAATTATTCCCCTCATGGTAATTCGTGCCTTTCATGGCATTAGTATCGCCGCTTTTGCCACAGCTTACATTGCCCTAGTCAGCGATTTAGCACCAGAACACCGTCGCGGTGAAGTCGTTGGTTACATGAGTTTGGTGAATCCTTTAGGTGTGGGAATAGGTCCGGCTATAGGTGGGTTTTTACAAGCAAGTGCTGGTTATACCCCATTATTTCTCTCATCTGCGGCTTTATGTTCCTTGGGTTTATTATGTATCATCCCCATTATTAATCCACCAATTGCCACCAAACCAACTAACAGTAAAAATGATAACTTTTGGCAAATATTAACTAGTCATCGGGTGCGGATTCCCGCTATCGTCTTACTCCTGAGTGGTTTGACTTTAGGTAGTTTGCATACTTTCATCTCCCTATTTATCAAATCAACCGGAGTTGATTTAAATCCAGGTTTATTTTTTACTGCGGCGGCTGTCTCCAGTTTTAGTTGTAGATTATTTACTGGTAAAGCTTCTGATAGATATGGAAGGGGTTTATTTGTCACCATGAGTTTGATAGCTTATACATTCTCTGTCATCTGCGTTTGGCAAGCAAATAACTCTTTCATGTTCTTATTGGGAGCATTCATGGAAGGTGCTGCTTCTGGTACACTCATTCCCATGATTTCTGTATTGATGACAGATAGGGCTTTACCCCACGAACGCGGGAGAATATTTGGCGCTTCCTTAATGGGATTTGATATCGGTTTAGCGATCGCAGGGCCAATTTTTGGTACATTTGCCGAAACACTTGGTTATCGAAATATGTTTGGTTTGACTACAGGTTTAACAGTCATTGCCATGATCATCTTCCTCACCCAGTCTAGCCGCAATATTCCTCAATCTCTGCGTTTTGCCCTTGGTCGCACAGAAGATATCTACGCCGTCAAATAACCGTAGGGGCGCAGGGCCTGCGCCCTTCCATATCCTGCACTGATAATTATCAAAAATGCACAAACTCCAAAAAAGGAACTTGTGCATTTAAAATCAAATAATGGGCGAGGAGGGATTCGAACCCCCGACACCGTGGTTCGTAGCCACGTGCTCTAGTCCACTGAGCTACACACCCTTGACTCATGACTTTTATAATAGCACATACTTTCCCAATGACGCAAGCTAATTTTCCAAATTCTTTTCCACTAACCCATTTGGATGCCCAGGGACAAGCCCAAATGGTTGATGTATCCGGCAAAGTCGCCACTGTTCGCCAAGCTGTAGCCACTGGTAAGGTGCGAATGTTACCTGAGACATTCGCCGCTATTCAAGCCGGAAACACTCCCAAAGGGGACGTTTTAGCAACTGCTAGGTTAGCGGGAATCATGGCTGCTAAACAAACAGCGAATTTAATTCCTCTCTGTCACCCCTTACCGTTGCAAAAAATTACCGTTGAGATTATCCCCGATGCCCAACTACCTGGTTATCAAATTGATGCCACTGTCAAAACCAAAGCAGAAACAGGTGTGGAAATGGAAGCTTTAACAGCGGTATCTATTGCCGCTTTAACTTTATATGATATGGCTAAAGCGTTAGAAAAGTCTATTCAAATTGAGGCGA
Source organism: Dolichospermum sp. LEGE 00246 (assembly GCF_015207865.1). NCBI lineage: Bacteria > Bacillati > Cyanobacteriota > Cyanophyceae > Nostocales > Aphanizomenonaceae > Dolichospermum > Dolichospermum sp. LEGE 00246. The sequence continues at coordinate 1,948 of NZ_JADEWA010000132.1, read as the reverse complement.
TTCATTTAGTCAGTAAGACAGGTGGCAAGTCTGGAGACTGGGGATAGGCGTAGATTGGGTTAAGCGACAGCGCAACCCAACGCAATTATTAATAATGTTGGGTTTCCTACCGTCAACCCAACCTACGTATGATGATTATAAATCTACTCAAAAACTACAGTTCTATTGCCATAGACTAAAACGCGATTTTGTAAATGCAATCTTACCGCTCTTGCTAACACAATTCTCTCTAAATCTTTCCCTTTTCTAATTAAATCATTTACCTCATCTCGATGACTTACCCGCACCACATCCTGTTCAATAATTGGTCCTGCATCTAAGTCAGCAGTGGCATAATGGGCTGTTGCTCCAATAATTTTCACACCTCTTTCAAAGGCGCGATGATATGGATTAGCCCCAATAAATGCAGGTAAAAATGAATGATGAATATTAATAATTTGCGGGAATTTCTCAATGAAATCTGCACTAACTATTTGCATATATTTTGCCAAGACAACTAAATCAATTTTGTATTCATGCAGTAATTCTAGTTGTTTAGCTTCCTGTTCTTGTTTATTTTCTTTAGTAATTGGTAAGTAATGGTAATCAATACCGAATTGTTCAACTATCGGTTGTAAGTCAGGGTGATTACTCATAATTAAAGGAATCTCTGCATGAAATTCTTTAGCACGATGTCTCCAAATTAAATCAAATAAACAATGATCTTGACGACTTACCCAAATAGCAATGCGGGGAAGAGTATCAGAAAAGTGTAATTCCCATTTTGCATTTAAAGGTTGAGCGATCGCATTAAAAGCAGGAGTAATTACATCTTTGGGTAAATTAAACCCTTTTAATTGCCACTCTATGCGAGTTAGAAATAGTCCAGCTTCAAAATCTGTATGTTGATCTGCATGAGTAATATTGCCACCATTAGCATAGATAAAATTGGCAAATTTTGCCACCAATCCCCGTTGATCTGGACAAGAAATTAATAAAGTTGCTGTTTGTTTTGTCATTGGAGTTTTTAAAGGTTAGATGTTAGGTAAATTTTCTCGTTTCTCGTTTTCTCGTTCCCATTCTCGTTTCTCGTTCCCATACTCTGTATGGGAATGAATTCTAGAAGGCTCTGCCTTCAATAAGTAATTGAACAAAAATATTTACAGTCATTGCGAGCGAAGGGAAGCAATCACAATCCTTGGAATTGCTTCATTTCACTTCGTTCCCTGTAGCTAACGCCACGCTACGCTAACGCAATGACATTGTGTAATTAATTCTGTCTCACTACTTAACAGTAGAGGCAGAGCCTCTGTAGTGACATTCCCAGCCAGAGACTGGGAACGAGATAATTTTTGTAGAGACGTTACATAGAACGTCTCTACATTATTTATTTGGAGGAGTTGGGGAAGGAAGACTAGGTAATGGCTGTACATCAGTCTTTTCCTCTGGTTGTTTCCATTCAGATATATCTCGATTAACTGCATTCACAAAATCCTTAGAAACTAACAATAAATTCATACTTTTGTTACCATCAGCTTGAGCATATAAAAATTGATTATTAAAATCACCTTTACCTAAAATTAATTGATGACTTTGTTGATTTTTTAGTTTAACATCAATAGTAGCTACAGGTTTATCCAGACCAAACTCTGATAATTCAGCACTTGAAACTGACACTATTCTCTCACATTTCCCCTCAACCAACAAATCCATTAAATAAGCAACAATTGCATCATTGGCTGGTGCTGATATGGGAGATTTGATTTCCCATTGGGGTTTTTCAGATGTAGTTCTTTTTTCTAATTGTAATGTTATCTCCTTGACTTTAATTGTTAAATATTGAACATCATCAGCATTAAAAGCAAAAATTCTCTGTTTTTGGGTTTTTATTTCTGTTTGCTGATTTTTACCTTTGATTTCATGGAAGTAGACAAAACTACCTAATCCCAAGGCTAAAAGCTGTCTCTTA
>NZ_JADEWA010000765.1:0-1127 GCF_015207865.1 Dolichospermum sp. LEGE 00246 | reverse complement strand
CTGCAAGTTCTTACCAATAACAAATCATTAATTTTTTGCTCATTGGCTTGAGGTAAAATATCTTGTAAATATTTATATAGTTTTTGGTTGAATTGTTTTTTTCCGTATTGCTTGTCCACAGAAGATATCAAATATTCATATAAATCATCTTTAAAATTACGAAAATTTTTCGCTTGTCCGCCATATTTTATGAACTGTTGGGCAGATTCATGATATGTATTCCCATGTTCAACTTTACCAATAAAATGTTTTAATGTGGTGTATAACTCACTGTCAGTTAACAATGTAGGATTATCTATAGGGCGCAAGATTCTATCGGCTTCGGCAGTTGAGGTGTTTTTCAACATCTGAATTCGCCGCACTTTATAAGTTACATATTGTGATAAATCAATTTCAAATTTTTTTTGTACCTGTGATTGAAAATGTCTAACAGTTTCTTTTTGTTCAATAGTAGAGTTGTCGTTCATTAAACAATGTTCATACAGATAAGGATAACGACGAATTAAGGTCATCAGTGGCTGATTATCTTGCCTCTTAGTTACAGGATGAGTCTCATTTACTACTTGAGTAAATCTCTGTAAAATTAAATACTGTTCGCTGCTGACAAACTGTTTGATTAATTCCCGTAAACGAGTGATTTCGCGGCAACGTAAATTGTTAATTTTATAAGTAGGAGGTATAGCATTAAATAAACTTATCAAATCTGCAATTGCACTATGTATCAGGGGGTTCATGTGCCAGTAGTTGATGAGAATATGGCAACACCGATTCAGGAAAAACTGAAATTCTTCAGATGCGTTCTTAGATGCGGTAATTTTGTCTAAAATTGAGATAATTTCTGGTTCAGGATAATTCGCTCTTTCAATAAATAATGCCCGGAATCTGTCCAATATTTGGTTGGGAGATTCTTTTCGCACTAGGTTTACTAAGTGTTGATAGATTAACTGTTCTTCATGGTAACAGTCATGATAATGGTGAGCATAGTCTAATTTTCGGTCAATTAGTTTCGCCGAATGTTCTTGGGGAAATGTTTTGTCTGAGTTAATATCAATTCTGTTTCTCACTTTTCATTACCTACAACCTGGAATAAGTATATTTTTTATACGTTTTATTATAAATATTAACAG
>NZ_JADEWA010000764.1:0-1137 GCF_015207865.1 Dolichospermum sp. LEGE 00246 | reverse complement strand
TCTCCAAACCTCTCCCCGACGCGGGGAGAGGCTTTGAAAACCCCATTCCCTGGTAGGGAAGGGGGGCAGGGGGGTTAGGTTTTTGGAGATTATGGGTTTCATCTGATACTTTTCAAACAACCTCTTAAATACATTATAAGTAGGTGAACACAATAAAACCAAACTGTGTAAAGAAACGTAAAATCGCCCAAACCCTCTTCACTCTTGCCTCTTGCATGAGTGCCTTTTGCCTTGCCATAACGACAATTTTCAACGCCAACCTACTTAAACAATTCTGATATCGCTCTTACTCTTCCCTCATTTTCTTCTTTATATCTGCCAGCACAGTTTGATAATCCTCTCTATCTGGATGTAATTTTATTAACTTCTCAATTAAGGCAATCCCCCCCTGATTATCCCCAGACCTTAACCGCATAATGGACAATCTCTCAAGCGCCATTTGATTATTCGGTTCACGTTGTAAAACCAACTCATAACCCTTAATCTGTGTCTGTAAATCATTCCCAACGGTTTGAACTACTGCCTGCTTAGGTTTTTCCCAAGACTGTTTGATGGCATTAACCCCGCCGAACAGTATTGAACCGCCAAATGAAATAAGTCCAATATATGTAACAATTCTTTTCTTTCGCTCAATCTGCTTACCGCGCCGAACCAAGTAATCATCACTAGAGTTAGTCATGTGTCAAAAATTGCTGTTGTCTTAATAGCAGCATTAGCCCTACTATGATTAGATTACCCATAAGTAGCAAAAAAATATCAATCATCAACTCGTTCCCAGTCTCTGACTGGGAATGAATTCTAGAAGGCTCTGCCTTCAATGATATTAGAGGCAGAGCCTCACTAACTACATTCCTAGTCAGAGACTAGGAACGAGACGTGGTGGGGATTTTCAACTCGTTCCCAGTCTCTGACTGGGAATGAATTCTAGAAGGCTCTGCCTTCAATGATATTAGAGGCAGAGCCTCACCAACTGCATTCCTAGTCAGAGACTAGGAACGAGATGTGGTGGAGATTTTCAACTCGTTCCCAGTCTCTGACTGGGAATGAATTCTAGAAGGCTCTGCCTTCAATGATATTAGAGGCAGAGCCTCACCAACTGCATTCCTAGTCAGAGACTAGGAACGAGATGTGGTGGGG
>NZ_JADEWA010000763.1:0-1143 GCF_015207865.1 Dolichospermum sp. LEGE 00246 | reverse complement strand
ATATTGGAAATATCAATTATATCAATATATAACTGAAGCACAAACTATTTTTGAAAGTCGCTATGAGTTCTTTGTTTTCTCCCCTCGTGGAATTACGAAAATATCAATTTATGCTCCTCGAAATCAAGAATTAGCTCAACTTTCCGGTATTCCTTTAGGGGTAACATTAATACTGGAATTTCGGGATGCTATTTCTCCACGTATCCAATCATTGGTAGGGTTTTTAGGAACTGGAATTGTTTTCGTCCTTACTCAAATAGTCGGTAAGGGTTTAGGTTTAGTTGGTAGAGGTATTTTGCAAGGAATTGGTAGTGTTTCTTTGTCAGAAAAAGGACAACGGAAGAATAGGTAATTAGTCATTAGTCATTCAATATTGCTCGGTTAGGGGGAGATAGGGGGTGAATTCAAAAATATTTTGTTCGCGTATGTACTACGGGGGATTCGCGTTGCACCCTTCTTTCTTGACTTGCCATCAGGTGCAATCCATGAATGGTGCGGTTATAAATCCCATACAATTGATTATCATCGCTTTAACTACAAGTCCAGCGCTAACTTTCTCTTGTGCATGAGTCCCTATTTCTTGATCTATTATCTTCACAATCCCTATTTCATCTATAATTCCCGCAATTATCCATAAATGGTCAATGTCTTTAACATCCACTTGTAGTTCTGTTTTCACTTTAAGTAATTGGACAAAAATATTTACAGTCATTGTGAGCGAAGGGAAGCAATCACAACCCTGGCGATTGCTTGATTTCACTTCGTTCCATATGGCTAACGCCACGCAATGCTTACGCAATGACATTGTGTAATTAATTCTGTCTCACTACTTAGCTACCTTTAGTCCACTTAGATTAAAATACCTTTTTTCTGGTTTTACCTACTGAATGTGGGCTATAATAGAATGTAAAATATAAAGTCTTTTCGCCCGAATCTCACAAAAAATAAAATAATGTGTATAAGCATTATATGAAATATTGCAAACATAATATAAAACTGTTACCTTCTGTCCCAGAACCAAAATACGTTGTTTTTACAGATTTTGATGAAACTTATCTTGCTCATCAAAATAGAGAAGATTATAAAAATGATCTCAAAGAACTTGAGGAGTATTTATTAAATGAAACATATCAGAAACAAATC
>NZ_JADEWA010000762.1:0-1145 GCF_015207865.1 Dolichospermum sp. LEGE 00246 | reverse complement strand
CCTTCATTTCCTAATCCTGTAAATCCTTAAATCCTGGATATCCTGATTCACACATTTTCCTTATGCAAAAATTTGATATACTTTTAAATTTAGACTATTAAATTGTGAAGATAAAACTAAATCATCACCGGAGAAAATCCCCATTTCAGTGTAAGTTTCGTTAATTAACTCTAAAACTAATATGCTTTGGGTTTGGGGGTCAATAATCCAATATTCAGGAATACCACAATCTTGATATTGTAGCCGCTTGGCAATGAAATCTCTATCTCTTTGTAATTCCCCAGGACTAACAACTTCAACAACTAATAAAGGTGGTAGCATTGATAAGCGAATAGTGTTCCGATTTGCTAATTGTTGAATATGCTCTTCTCGAATAATAGTCAGGTCAGGATAACGGTTTCTCGGTTCTCCTCTGACTTCCAATTCTAAACCATGTCCTCGCACTCTATCAATCCCTATTAACAATGCAAACATTAAGAAAAGACGATTGGCAATTTGCACATTAATTCCTGACTCTGGCGGCATTTCAATTAACTCTCCATTAAATAGTTCATACAAGTTATCTGTACCATCATCATAAGATAAATATTCTTCAAAGCTTTGAAATTGATGTTTAACTTGTAGCATCAGAGTTACTCCATCTATTGCCGTAGTTAGATTTTAACACTCTTGATTTCTCTTTCCGTCTCTGCACGAAATTAAATGTAATTCACTCAGGAATTAAGTAGTGAGATAGAAGTAATTACACAATGTTATTGCGTTAGCGTTGCGTGGCGTTAGCCATATGAAACGAAGTGAAATGAAGTAATTGCAAGGGTTGTGATTGCTTCCCTTCCCTCGCAATGACTGTAAATATTTTTGTCCAATTACTTATGTAAGTGAAAAAGCTGGTAGGGTGCGTCAGATATCAGATATCAACAATTTGTTTAAGTAGTGAGATAGAAGTAATTACACAATGTTATTGCGTTAGCGTTGCGTGGCGTTAGCCATATGAAACGAAGTGAAATGAAGTAATTGCAAGGGTTGTGATTGCTTCCCTTCGCTCGCAATGACTGTAAATATTTTTGTCCAATTACTTACAGCGATTTCCAATCATATAAGGTACATCTTAGCCACCTCATCGCTTGCGGGGAGGGGGTTGGGGG
>NZ_JADEWA010000761.1:0-1149 GCF_015207865.1 Dolichospermum sp. LEGE 00246 | reverse complement strand
CAACTGGCGAAGTAGTATTTGCTGCTGAATTAAAACATAGAGGCTTTGCAATTAGAGATGCTTTAACTTCTAGAAGTCAATTAAGACGTTCTAGACGTGCCAGAAAAACTCGTTACAGACAACCAAGGTTCTTAAACAGAAACTTCCCAGAAGGATGGTTAGCACCGAGCTTACAAAGTCGGGTTGAGAATATTAAAACTTGGGTTGAAAGATTGCGTAAACTCGCACCAATTAGGGCAATTAGTCAAGAATTAGTCAGGTTTGATATGCAGTTAATGGCTAATCCTGATATTCAAGGTAAGGAATATCAACAGGGAACTTTAGCTGGTTACGAAAGCAGAGAATACTTACTAGAAAAGTGGGGTAGACAATGTGCCTACTGTGGAGTGAAAGACGTTCCTTTTCAAGTAGAGCATATTCATCCACGAGCCAAGGGTGGTAGTAATTCAATTACAAATCTCACTTTAAGTTGTGAAAAATGTAACACTAAAAAAGGCACGAAAGACATCAAAGATTTTCTCAAAAAAGACCCTTCAAAGTTAGAAAAAATCTTGAAGCAAGCTAAAAGACCACTGGCTGATGCAGCAGCAGTAAACACAACTCGCTTGGCATTACTATTCGTTGTCAAAGCGACTGGATTACCTGTAGAAACAGGTTCAGGAGGGTTAACAAAGTTCAATAGAAGTCAGCAAAATCTGGAGAAAACGCACTGGATTGATGCAGCTTGTGTTGGTCAGTCAACTCCAATTCTCAATATCAAAGGCGTTAAGCCATTGCTAATTACAGCTAATGGTCACGGCACTAGACAATCTTGCCGAACTGACAAGTACGGTTTTCCTTCTAGATATGTCCCCAGGTTCAAATTTGTTAATGGTTTTCAAACCGGAGACATTGTGAAAGCTGTTGTCACAAAAGGTAAAAAGATTGGGGCATATATCGGACGAGTAGCGGTGAGGACTAGCGGTAGTTTCAATATCTCAACAATATCTGGACTGATTCAAGGTATCTCTTACAAATACTGTAAATCAATTCACAAAAAGGACGGTTACGAATATGGAAAATCAAAGATTTGTTAATTGCTCAACTGTCCCTTTCATTGTTTGTGCTGGCGCACAAAATTACTCAAGGGACGTTTCACAATTAACCCTC
>NZ_JADEWA010000131.1:0-11861 GCF_015207865.1 Dolichospermum sp. LEGE 00246 | reverse complement strand
CAATATTCGGTTGTAGCTTGAATCTCCAGCGTATTTGCACAGGTTTATTTTGTTGATGTGATTGATGATATAACTATGTTAATCTCCAATTAAAAGGAAGTCAATAGCTAAAATCTATGAAAAAAAGTTCTTATGAATATCGGCATTATAATCACGCTGTCGGGTTGAGCGTGATTCATCTAGTCTGGATACCTAAACGCCGAAAGAAGGTACTTGTTGGGAAAATCAGAGATAGGATTTTTGAGATATTTTCGGCATTAGCTATTGAAAAAGACTGGAATATTCGTGCGTTAGAAGTTGCGCCAGGTCATATTCATTTATTTGTAGAGATTCATCCAACCGATGCAATATTTCAGGTAGTTAAAGCATTTAAAGGACGCTCATCTAATTATCTAAGAAAAGAGTTTCCAGAATTAAAAAAGCTACCGTCACTTTGGACTAGTAGCTATTTCTTTTCAACTGCGGGGAGTGTTGCCGCCGACACAATAGAAAGATATATTAATGACCCGCATCATAGTTGAGAATATTGGCAGCGGTTAAAACCGCACGGGTAGGCTTTCCCCCGCGCTCTAAAGAGACGCGGCTCCCAGCCTTCCCGCAATCCCCTTGTGGAAACAGTCGATGCTCAATCGGATTGTACTTAGATGTATAAGGAGGATAGTGAGCAATGCGAATTTCAATTCCAATTTCATTCACCAAAGCTTGTAATGCTTCTTTGAATACATAGTAACGAGAACTGTTGCTACCACCACCATCACATAACAGTAGTATAGATGTAGCCAATTGGTAGCGGTTTTTGCCATAATTATTCCACCAATAACGGATTGAATCACAGGCAAATTCGCTGGTGTCATGGCTAGTACCAATTTGTATAAAACCAATGTTATCCTTTAAATCATATAACCCATGTGAAATTATCCAATCCCCCCGTACCCAAGCTTTTTTGCTTCAATCGCTGCATACCGCCTACAGTCTTTTTCCGATAGAGATTCATAGTAATATTGCATCTGCTTTTCTAGCATTGGAGAGTAGATTTCTATCACGATATTGTTCCCTAATACCTACTTCTTTAGTCTACTATACCCCTGTCACAACTTCTGCATTTTATTTAATCCACATTCCTTAACGAAAATTTCCACGTAAAGAACCTATTGTATAAAACCAAAAAATCATTGAAAATGTTGGGTTTCGTTCCGATTGCTCCGCAACGCTAACGCGAACAACCCAACCTACGTATTTTTGTTTTTTAGTCTTAACCGAACAGTATTGGGGGACAAGAAGATTATGTCGTATAAACCAATTCGGTTTTCCTTATTCCCACCCACGTCAAAAGTATGAACACAAATGGAACATAGGCGATAATCTACTTTGAGAGCAATATGGCGGATGAGTATGTTATGAAACACTCAAAGAATTATTAGGCTCTATTTTCGGAGATGCTTCTGGTGTCATGGGTGCAGATATCTCTTCGGGGTGAGAGTCTTCTGTGTCCAGATTAAGTGTTGAGGGACGAATGGCGTTGATGATACTTTTAATAACCACGGCGCAGGGAACAGCGACAATTACGCCTAAAAGTCCGCCAATTCTCGCTCCAGTTAAGACAGAAATTAAAATCCACACGGGGTTTAACCCAGTAAAACTACCTAAGATTCGGGGTGCAATCAGATTTTCCAGAATTTGCTGGACAATTATGGCTGCTATTAATACCCTTACGCCCATAGAAACATCTTGAAGTGAGACTAAAGAGGTAGTAAGTGCGATACCTACAGAACCACCAAAGGGGATAAGTGCCATGACTCCAATCGTTAACCCAAATAATAGACCAAAGGGAACTTTTAGCCATAAAAAGGTGGGAATTAGGGCAGAGGCCATGCAGGTTGAGAGGATTAGTTGGGTGATAAAAAAGTTTTGAAAGCTTAAACGAACTGTTTGGGAAAAGGGGGCGCGAAATTTAGCAGGTAGCCATTCTACTAAACTTTGCCAAAGTTCACCGCCATGCTGTAATAAATAAAAGGTTAATACCATTGTCAGCAGGAAATCGAGCAGACTGGTAACAGTGATCACAGCTAAATTTAGCACCTGTCCGGCGATCGCCTGTAATTGTCCTTTGACGCGATCGTTGATTTGTGCGGCTAAAGCATCGAGGTTGATTGGTAAACCAGCGCCTTCTGCTTTTTCATTGAGGATCATTAATTGAGAACGTCCTGAGTCTATTAAGTCTGGTAACCGCGCCACCAGTTGTTGAGCTTGAGTCAGGGCGAGAGGAAACAGGGTGACACCTAGAGCTAATAAAATGGATAATGCTAACAAAAATACAAGAATGGCTACTTGCTCTCGTTTCGCTCCGTGATTTTCCATCCAACTCACGGGGTAGCTGAGTAAAAATGCTAATACGGAAGCTCCGACTAAAATAACAATCAGGGAGTGAAAATAATTGAAAATTGCGGCAATAGCCCAACCATTCAGAACTAATAGGGGCGCAAGTAGGGCGATCGCTAAAAATCTGGCTATAGGTGTCAGTGTTTGCCACCAATTGAGTAGCTTGCGTGTCTGCATTTTTAAGTAATTACACTATATAACTAAATGGGTTTCTGCTTGACCAAGTATTAATCTCGTTGAGGCAGATAATAGGTGATGAAAATTATCAATTATTAATTGCCTCCTACCTAACAAGTAACTTAAGTTATTTATCTCTAACTTAACGACTATTATTCACCATCTCTAGTTTATGATCACATCAACCACTATGGATAACTTGCCCTCAAAAGATACAGATATCTCAAAAACACAACTCGTTCTGTATTTGATTCCCATTATCGGCTTTTTTCCCTCCCTGTGGACTCTCTATCAGCGGCAGGGTAGTCGGGATCAACTGGCAATCAGTCGTTTGTCTATTACCTTGGCTTTTATCTGGATGTTAGGTTATTTATTGTTAACTACTGGATCAGCAACGAATTTTTTGACACTTCGCTTGTTAATCCTCAATAGTTTCCTGACTTCCGGTTATTTTTTAGTGAGTATTTGGTTGATTTTTCGGGTCATTCAAGGTAAATCCTCCCGTTTACCGGGATTTAGCAACTTGGCAGAACGAGTATGGCGGAAATATTAACCGGGGAACAGACTGAACTTTTATCTAAATCTAAGTAAAAGGAATTTAGTTCATGATTACCATATTTAGCAGTTTTTTATAGCAAACTGATCAAGAGTTGGCTATTATAGTCTGATTTGTTTTAGATGTATTGATCGGCAAATTTAGTTTATTTAAAATCGTAGGTGAGAGGAAGTCTGTGACTAGTCAAAAAACAACAGCAGCACAACAAAGAGCAGCAAAAGCTAAATATAAGGGTCAAGGAAAAAATTCTCGCCCGTCTAAATCGGGACGGTGGCTATGGTTTGCGGTGGGTATGGGGGGGATTGCCATAGTATCAGGACTTGCAGGGGCATTATTAGCTGTTTCTTGGGAAAGTACGCCTTTACAACAAGCTCAACTTAGTCCCCAGGAAGAAGCAGTATTTGATAGCGACAGTATTTCTGGCAATGGGTTACAATTTTCTCAGCTAACTCGTCCTGTTAATATCCTGTTAATGGGTATGAGTGTACTACCTCCAGATGTCCAAAATCCCCCATCCGAAACCAAAAATCTGCGTTATTTGCCCCAGATTAACTCTTTTGACGGTCTTTCTGATGTGATGCTGCTGGTCAAATTTGATCCAGAGACCAAAAAAGTAGTCATGCTTTCTGTTCCTAGAGATACCCGTACACAAATTGAAGGGCATGGAGTCAAAAAAATTAATGCGGCTAATGTGGATGGTGGTCCAGCTTTGACGGCGAAAACCGTTAGTAATCTTTTGGGTGGAGTAGGAATTGATCGCTACGTTCGGATTAATGTCTTGGGTGTTAGTAAGCTAATTGAAGCTTTGGGCGGAGTGAATATTTATGTCCCCAAAGATATGAAATATCGGGACGATTCCCAGCATTTATACATTAATTTAAAAGCGGGTCAACAACATCTCAATGGTGAACAAGCGTTGCAATTACTCCGCTATCGCCATGATGAATTGGGCGATATTGGGCGAATTCAGCGGCAGCAAACGGTGTTGCGGGCTTTAATCGAACAGACTCTTAACCCGACAACCATCACGAAATTACCAGATATTCTCAATGTGGTTAAGGAAAATATTGATACCAACTTATCCGTTGAAGAATTAATAGCACTGGTTGGTTTTGGTTCAAAAATCAATCGCGCAAATATGCAAATGTTAATGCTGCCTGGACGCTTTAGCGAAAATCGTGAGTTTGATGCCAGCTACTGGGTTCCAGATGGGCGGAATATTGCTAAATTAATGACTCAGCATTTTGGTCTAGAAGCAAAGACGACAGAAACATCATTTAGTGAGCCTGGTCGTTTGCGTGTAGCTATTCAGGATAGTACAGGAGGCGATAGCGAAGCGCGACCTAGGAATCGCTCTCAATTGCGTCCCCTCATTAAAACATTGGAGAAAGCCGGCTATACCAATATCTTCGTCTCTAAACCCTGGGGACAACCCTTAGATGTAACCCACATTGTCGCTCAACAAGGAGACGGAGACAGTGCCGAATCAATTCGTAGTTTGTTGGGATTTGGAGAAGTGCGCGTAGAAAGCACAGGTAATATTGGTTCAGATATTACTATCCAAGTAGGTAAGGATTGGTTTCAAAATCAAGCGATTTTCCAAAATTCTACCCGTCCGTAATCATAATTTGAGTATCAATTTCCGATTCATCCTTGAGAGGTTCAGATCTCCGATTTCTTTGAGAAGTCGGGGATTTTGTTGATAATTGGTAATTAGACATCTCCAAAAAAGATTGTAGAGACGTTCCATGGAACGTCTCTACAGGGTTTTCAGGTCAAGTATCTTTAATTTTTGGAGATGTCTATTGGTGATGAAATGTAGTTATTCACTCCCCCCCCTCTAAAATTATCGAAACCCTTGATCTCTCGTTAAAGATAGGGGGGGAGTGTGAACAGTTACGATGAAATTCTAGGTTTCATCCTGTTCATCCTTTAATCCTGGACATCCTGATTCTGACAGTTTCTCTAATATGCTCGAAAATTATTATATGAGTTAAAACTGAATGATGAAACAGCCTTGGGGTGCAATACAAGTAAAAAAGGCGCTGTGCGCTATGATTTCGGGTGTGGGGGTCGGGATGATCTCTTGGGGGTGTAATGCTAATAACTCCCAGATTCAAGATACAAGATGGAATATATATGGAAATAAGCGTTATGGTTTTGAGTTTCCTTATCCGCATACTTGGCAGGTGTTAGGAAACCCAGACAATAGTGATGGTGTTGTTTTAGTTTCACCAAACCAAAAGAATGTGGAAATTCGTGCTTATGCAAGTAAGCCTGTATTAAAATCCTTAACTGAAAATTCTCAGCCAGTACCTAATTTTCGGACTCACCAAGGTTTTGCTGGGGTATTGGCTGTAGATGCGGGGGAAAAGGTGACTGTGATCAAATTGACTATTAGCCAAGAGAAATTGGAGTATCACTGGCAAGGACAAAGCGGTAGCAAAGACTTTCCAAATTATTATCGGCTGTTTTACTACATCGCCCAGGAGTATAAAATTAGTCAGTAGTTAGTGGTTAGTTGTCAGTAGTTAATGGTTAGGTAAGGGACAGAAGTAATTTTGAATTTTGGATTTTGGATTTTGGATTTATTTACTGCCTTAGTGAGAATTTAATGATGAAGAGGGGACACAAACCTGATAGATTTAGCTATCAGCGAGTAAAAACTGGTAAAGATGAAAGTCCTGGTTATTGGTGGTGATGGGTATTGCGGTTGGGCAACCGCGCTTTACCTTTCTAATCGAGGTTACGAAGTTGGAATTTTAGATAGTTTGGTGCGGCGACACTGGGATAATGAACTGGGTGTAGAAACCCTTACCCCAATCGCACCAATTCAGAAACGTCTCCAGCGATGGCAGGATTTGACTAGTAAGTCTATTGATCTGTTTATCGGCGATATTACTAATTACGAGTTTCTGCACAAAGCTTTACACGAATTTCAACCAACTGCGATCGTGCATTTTGGTGAGCAACGTTCAGCGCCATTTTCCATGATTGACCGTGAACACGCTGTTCTTACCCAAGTCAATAATGTGGTTGGTACGTTGAATTTGCTGTACATCATGCGGGAAGATTTCCCAGATTGCCATTTGGTGAAATTGGGAACAATGGGTGAGTATGGAACTCCCAACATTGATATTGAAGAGGGATACATCACGATTGAACATAACGGACGTAAGGATACTTTGCCCTATCCGAAGCAGCCTGGTTCTATGTATCACTTGAGTAAAGTCCATGATAGTCATAATATCCACTTTGCTTGCCGGATCTGGGGTTTAAGGGCTACAGACTTAAATCAGGGGATTGTTTACGGTGTCCTAACCGAAGAAACGGGGATGGACGAACTGTTAATTAACCGTTTGGATTATGATGGTGTATTTGGTACAGCACTGAATCGCTTCTGTATTCAAGCTACCGTGGGACATCCTCTCACTGTCTACGGTACAGGTGGACAAACTCGTGGCTTCTTGGATATTCGGGATACGGTGCGATGTATTGAATTAGCGATCGCTAATCCTGCTGAACCGGGAGAATTCCGTGTGTTTAACCAATTTACCGAACTATTTAGCGTCGGTGATTTGGCGATGATGGTGAAAAAAGCCGGCAACGCTATGGGATTGAATGTGGATATTAACCACATAGATAACCCCAGAGTGGAGAAGGAAGAACACTATTTCAACGCCAAAAACACCAAACTCTTGGATTTGGGTTTACAACCTCACCTGCTCTCTGATTCCCTACTTGATTCGCTTTTAAACTTTGCTGACAAGTATCAGAACCGAGTTGATCACAAACAGATTCTCCCCAAAGTCTCTTGGCATAGAAAATAGAAAATAGGAGTTCAGGAGTATGGCTAACGCCACACTATGCCTTCGGCACACTACGTGAACGCTATCAGGAGTTTAGGAGAAAGAAGGAACAAGAAAGAAATCTTCTCTCCTGTCCTTCTCTCCTGTCCTTCTCTCCTGTCCTTCTCTCCTGTTCTTCTACTCCTATTCTGAACTTCTGCAACTTCTGTAACTTCTGATAATTTGATATGCGAATAGCCCTATTTACAGAAACCTTTTTACCGAAAGTTGACGGCATTGTTACCCGTCTTCGTCATACCGTTGACCATCTTCAACGTCTTGGCAATCAAGTTTTGGTATTTGCCCCTGAAGGTGGCATCACTGAACATAAAGGTGCGAAAGTTTACGGGGTTAGTGGCTTTCCCTTACCTCTTTATCCAGAGTTGAAAATGGCACTGCCTCGCCCTGCCATTGGTCACGCTTTGGAAGAGTTTCAACCAGATATTATTCATGTTGTTAATCCCGCAGTTCTCGGACTATCAGGGATTTTTTATAGTAAAGTTCTCAAAATTCCTTTGGTGGCTTCTTACCATACCCATTTGCCCCAATATCTGCAACATTACGGATTGGGGATGTTAGAAGGATTACTATGGGAGTTGTTAAAGCTCGGTCATAATCAGGCGGAGTTAAATTTGTGTACCTCTACGGCGATGGTAAAGGAACTTTCCACCCATGGGATTGAAAGGTGTGATTTATGGCAACGGGGAGTAGATACAGAATTATTTCATCCTGATTTAGTTAGTGCGGAAATGCGATCGCATCTTTCCCAAAATCATCCAGATAGCCCTTTATTATTGTATGTTGGTCGTCTTTCTGCTGAAAAGGAAATCGAACGCATTAAACCAATTTTAGAAGCCATTCCCAATGCCAGATTAGCATTAGTCGGCGATGGACCTCACCGTCAAGTTTTGGAAAAACACTTTGCTGGGACAAATACTTATTTTGTCGGTTATCTCATGGGTAAAGAATTAGGTTCTGCCTTTGCCAGTGCTGATGCTTTTATTTTTCCTTCCCGCACAGAAACACTCGGATTAGTGCTGCTAGAAGCTATGGCTGCCGGATGTCCAGTGGTAGCAGCCCATTCTGGAGGCATCCCTGATATTGTCACAGATGGTGTAAATGGATATCTTTTTGATCCACAAGCTGATATTCAAGAGGCAATTAATGCTACTATACGTCTGTTAAAACAACGGCAGGAAATAGCTATTATCCGTAAAAACGCCCGTGCCGAAGCAGAGAAATGGGGATGGACATCGGCTACACAACAACTGGAAGATTATTATCAAAAAATAATTTTAAGCAGTAGGGGCAGGGTTTCCCCGCCCAGGAGTCAGGAATCAGGAGTCAGGAGTCAGAAGTCAGGATAAGAGTTCTATATGGCTGACAACTTAAACTTCTTCAGGACCGTTACTTGGAAAAGGTTGTTCACCGATTTTTAGTTGCTTTTTTGATTGTTTCAACTGTTTCCAAAGTAACTTAATCTGATCATAAGCCTCATCTGGTGAGATTTTGCCACCAGTTTCTAAATTGCAAATATAACTAACCTTTTGGGCAAATTCCTGCAAATTCGCATTAAATACCAAGTTTTCTGGTTTGACATGACCATAATAGCGACCACGGGGATAGAGAAAATCTTCTTTGCTCATCATTTTTTTTCTCCATTGACTCAACTGCTCTATAAAACTTATATAATACTGACAGCCCAGCGTGCCTTAAGCTATACATTCCTGTTTGTTTCCCCTGTTGGTGATCAAAATAGATGGATAGCTCTGTCTTCATAGCTCCTCTACTTTTTCAGAATGGAATGATAGATAAAACTATTACATCATGCTGATAGTTTAGAGTGGCGTGAGCCATAGGTGGGGCTTTAGGACAGTTATTCACGTTTAGTTATTCTCTAATTTATTAACAACAGATTGTATTAAATTCAATATGTTATTAATATATCTCTTAAGATAGATTAATACATTCCTTTTTGCAATACTTGGCAAAACTTTCCTTGTAAACTATAATTATACATTCAAATTAGAATAATTGAAAATACAAGTATTTGATGACTAAATAGGGTTCGCGGAAGAAGTCTTTTCCTTAGGGCTAGTACCGCAAAGCGGAAGTCAAAAGTCAAAGGTCAAAAGTAATATTAAGCAAGCTTTTTGACGATTGAGAATGGTTGGTGTATTTACGCCGCAGTGTAATAGGAGTCAGGGGGAAGAAAGAAGATTCGGATCATTAAGTAGTGAGACAGAATTAATTACACAATGTCATTGCGTAAGCGTTGCGTGGCGTTAGCCATATGGAACGAAGTGAAATGAAGCAATCGCCAGGGTTGTGATTGCTTCCCTTCCCTCGCAATGACTGTAGATATTTTTGTCCAATTACTTATATTCCCGACTTCTCTAAGAAGTCGGGAATATGAAGTATCAATTGTAATTTACTATCTACACAGATGTACGAGTTGCTTCTAGTAAACTGGAAAAGTAAAACTTTGTTCGCGCCATAGCTTGCCGTTGGATTGAAAAGCCATTTTTTTCCAAGATTTTGATGACATCAGCTTTAGGATGTAAATAAGCGCGAGTGGTTTTACTCGGACCAGGAAAGAAAGTACCGATTTTTTTGAGGATAGTCAGGAAGAAAGTTTTAGGCGCAAAACTGAGAATAATCCGTGATTCCGCTAAAGAACACAAATGAGAAATCATCTCGTCAGCTTTTTCTTGAGGGTAATGAATCAGAACATCCAAACAGATAACAGTATGGTAATTACCACTCAAAGATTCCAAATCCTCTACCGCAAAAGAGGGGTTTACAGTATTTGACAAAGCCATTACAGCCCTATCCTGAGCTTCTGATACCATTTTGGCAGAAATGTCGCTGGCATAGACCTTAGCACCACTCATAGCTAGAGGAATACTCAGACTACCGACACCACACCCAGCATCACAAATTGATAATGATGGTAAATTGTTGTCAGCTTTTAACCAGCCGATGACATTATCTACAGTTTGTTGATGTCCAGTGCGAATATCTAGCTGAACCTTGTTGACCTCGCCATCACCATAGATGCGTTGCCACCGATCAAAACCTGTGGAATTGAAGTATTCGCGGACTATTGTTTTATCGTCGGCTGCGTTCATAAACTCAATTTTAAAATTATCATTTGTCATACCAATTATATGTGAGGCTGCACAGAATCATGAAATCCATGAATTTATCCGTCTTTATCTGCGGTCAATTATTCTTGAAGTCTTATTCTATGCAGCTTCATCTGAATTTGGTATTAGTAAATTCTCAACGACAAAAATTCCGGCTAGTTTAGATTCTTAAAAACTTACTAGCTAATTTAATCGCGTCCATAATGTCTACATCACCATTACCGTCAGCATCTAGAAATTTATTGAGTAATGGATTACCACCAGATTGTAAAAAACTCAAAATTAAAGGGACTAAAGTTGGTAATAATTGTTGAATTGTATTCACATCTAAGCTAGTACCCTGAGCAGCATTTTCCGCTACTTGTGCTTGGATATCTGGAGAAAATAAGGTATCTACAGCTTGGAAATCGGCTGAAGTTCCGGCAAATTGATTTACCAACTCTTGTACGGCTTCACTTCCGTCAGTAGCTTGTTTTGCCTGCAAAGATGATTGTACTTGTTTACCAACAACTGATAGAACTGATTGCATGGTGACAGAGTCTGAGCCAATGCCATTACCTAATTGTTTAACTGTGGTAGCAATATTTATCAAGTTATCCAAACCACCTGGCTGATTGGAATTACTAACTGCACCAAGAATTTGATCAAATAGCCCCATTAATTTTTTCCTGTTGTTTTTAATATCTCTAATTATCAATGATACAGCAAAATCAAGTAATCACCAGT
Organism: Dolichospermum sp. LEGE 00246; assembly: GCF_015207865.1. NCBI lineage: Bacteria > Bacillati > Cyanobacteriota > Cyanophyceae > Nostocales > Aphanizomenonaceae > Dolichospermum > Dolichospermum sp. LEGE 00246. The sequence continues at coordinate 1,026 of NZ_JADEWA010000131.1, read as the reverse complement.
TATAAATCAGGAATAAAGTCAAAATCATTATATTGATGAATAAGTAATCGGTAAAGATATAGTAAATTATGTACCTTGAAAGGAATCAGAATAAAAGGTAATTTTTCTCTGATGGGTATCATCGGTAAAATTCTGGATTTTGATGAGATTTTTCTTGTATAGTATCAATAGGATTACTTAAAATTTTCATAAAAACTTGATATGATAATTTTGTATAACCATAATCACTATTTGTAAAAGTTTCGTTGGTAAATTAGCAAATAAGAGACATTATTGATGGACTAAGATTGCCTTTTCTCTGGCTGTTTGAAAATAGCTATTGCCTACTAATCACCCTCCAGATATACCTAAAACTGCTATTCCCAGAGAAAGACTATACCCCAGGATAACTTTTTGCTGATCCTCCCGCGGAAGAATAAGCTGTTGTGCATTTAGTTTGTATAATTCTAGCGGGCAAGATGCCCGCACTACAAAGTTCAAGTAAATTATGGTTATCAAATTTAGCTGCGTAACAGCTTAGTTTCTTAAAAGAGCTAAAATGTTTAAACTCAGAGATAAAATTCATCTAAACCTCCAGGAGACACCCACCAAAACTGTACTCAGTTTGGTGATGGGAGGAATGGAGGGTTAATTGTGAAACGTCCCTTGAGTAATTTTGTGCGCCAGCACAAACAATGAAAGGAACAGTTGAGCAATTAACAAATCTTTGATTTTCCATATTCGTAACCGTCCTTTTTGTGAGTCTAGTGGTCTTTTTTCAGTGTCTAAGGGAACACCAAAAAATAAATTACCCAATTTTGTGGGATGGGCATCCTGCCCGTCCCTGGTAATTAGCGGGCAATTCGTCCCGCACCACAAGAAACTTTTGGGGATTTTTTTAATTGGAAGTCCCTAAAACAAATACTTTGGACATAATATTTTGCTCCGAAGAGCCTCCCATTTCTGGGGTAATGTTAGCTTTGACAATGTTAGAGGTCGGTAACTATCTTAAAAGCACTGGTTTAACCCTTAAGCCTGTTTAACTTT